>DAOVBF010000011.1 GCA_030673955.1 Deltaproteobacteria bacterium | reverse complement strand
AGCCCACCGAGCCCGGTGAGTAACAGCGCCGACCCAGGAAGCCGCTCGGCCAGCGGCACGAGCAGCGGCAGCGCGAGCCAGCCCTGTGCGGTCGGCATGGTGATCCCGAACCAGTTTCCCAGCTTCGGCAGAAAAGCTTTCTGCCCGATTCCGACAAGAGCAATGCCCCAGGCGACGCCGAGCGTCGCCCAACGCAGCCAACCATCCAGGACGATGCAGGCGAGGGGGGTGTAAGTTCCTGCGACCAGGACGTAGATCATCGAGTAGTCGGCCCGCTGCATCCGTTCTTTCCACACCCTGCGCCAGGGCACGGAGTGGTAGAGGCTGCTCACCGTGTAAAGTGCGACGAGGCTGAGCCCGAAAATCAGCAGCGCTATTTGACGGGAAAGGTCTCCAGGGTTGCGTAGCCAAAGAAAGACTGCCCCAAAGACGGAGACGACCGCGGCCGTGCCATGGAGAAACCCGCGGACCGGGTTCTGCATCTTGCCGAGCCTCAGACGCTTGCCGTCGTGAGCGTCCGCCCAGTCTTCCGTCGCCATCGGGTCGTCTCCTTGCTCGCAGCCAGTCTATGCTCGGCACGGAGCGCGCGGAAGCCGCTTCAGTTCTCGCCCGTCGGTCTTGACAAAACTTTGACACGAAAGAGCTGTGCGGCTGATTGAGGCAGGCCGAGTGTCGGCGGAGAGGAGACGGGAAAGCCGCCCTGCGAATGCCCGAGGGAGGCGCTGGACACGCATCCTCCGCTCGGGCAAGCGACAGGGTGACGTGCTGCTAGTATCGATCCCTCCCACCGCGGTAGCCACCGCCACCGCCAGAGCCGCGCTCTTTCGCCTCACTTACCTTGAGATCCCGACCGCCAAAGCCCTGGCCATCCAGGGCCTGCATGGCCTTAGCCGCGCCGGCTTGGTCTTCCATCTCGACAAACGCAAAGCCTCTTGCGCGCCCCGTGTCCCGGTCGACGATCACGTTGACCGACTCGACCGTTCCATGCTCCTCGAACAGCCCCCTGAGATCGGCCTCAGTGACCGTAAACGGGAGGTTCCCTACGTAGATTTTCTTGCCCAATTGAATTTCCTCGTCGCGCCTGTCTCGATGCACAAGACGCGACCCTTGCCGAAATCCGGGTCGGACCATCCGACGACGTGATCCCGAGCGAAATGCATCCCTCTCAGCCATTCGGGACTGAGAAGAGAAGGCAGACTTGATCGGAACCACGGACGAGAGAGGTGAGCCTCCAGGCTTGTGGCCTAGAGGTAAAACTGCCCTAGATCGTTGTACCTACCAGGAGTGCGCTTCGACCGAGAGGCTACACCACTCCCGGCGTTGCCACCACAGGCGCCTAGGGGCACGGATCGGCGGGGGCGGGGTGCCTCAGCGGCTCGTGAAGCGGAAGATACCGATGAGCCCGAGGAATAACGCGAGCTTGCGTCTGCGGCCTTGCAAGGGCCTGCATAGGGCTGCACAGAGCTGCACTCGTGACGGCACCAAACGGCACTATACGACACCACGCCAGGCGGCGAGGGTGCGAGCTCAAGACCTGCCTCCTCGTAGACCTCCGCAAGATCGCGAGCCGCTCGGTGCCGCGGAGGTCGCGCAGCTCACAAGAGCAGGTAGCGCCCAACCATGACCAGCAGTCCCAGCCCTACGCCCACGGCCGTACCGAGCTCGTGGTTGTCGGCGAAGCGGAGCTTCCGCCACGTGGCGCGCTCCTCAGGTCCGTCAACCAGCGGCCTGTACGGATGGAGACGCGGGACGAGGCGCGGCACGGCTGCAGCATAGCGACGGTAGGCGTCGCCGTAGCGTGACTCCAGTCGAGCGCCTTCGATGCGGTCCTTGTACGGCATGTAGTATCCGAAGTATCCGAGCAGAAGAAGGCCGTACATGAACAAGGCCGGAGCGCTTGCCGCGATGATGGCAAAGCCCGTCGCGATCAGGAGCGTACCGGCGTAGAGGGGGTGTCGGAGGTAGGCGTAGGCGCCAGTCACCGTCAATTCGTCAGTCTTGTGCAGATGACCGGTGGCCCAGATCCGCAGCCACTCGCCCACAAGAACCGGGACACAACCGATGAGCAGACTCCATGGCGTCGGGCGAGCCAGCCAGATCAGCGCCAGGGCAAGGGCGTAGACCGCAAGCAAGCGAGGCCGGAGTCGCTTCTTCAGGGAGCGGGGGCGGAGGTGCTTCATCTCAATTTCCGAATCAACGCGTTACTCGAGTGCTCCTTCGGATCGCCGCAGATCGCGATGCGGCCACCGTAAGAACATACGGTTTGGCGCTCCGGAACGGTCTCGGGCGTCCAGTCCGTTCCTTTGATCTGGACGTCGGGCCGAAGTGCGGCGAGCAAGGAGTTGGCAGTTGGCTCCGCGAAGCCAGTCACGTAGTGGACGCCATCCAAGGCGGCGACGATTTCCGCTCGTTCAAGCAGCGGGATCCTAGGCCGGCCGGCTCCCTTCTGAGCGCGGACACTCTCGTCGGCGTTGAGTGCGACTACAAGTACATCCGCTTCGCGGCGCGCAGCGGCGATCAGGCGCACGTGGCCCACGTGGAGCAGGTCGAAGCACCCGTTGGCGACGGCGATGGTTCGCCCCCTCATGCGCTCCCGCTCGAGGATCGGTGCGAGCTCGCGGTAGTTGAGGATGATCTGAGCCGTCACTCTACGAGCTCCAGCGCGGCGCGCACGACTCGCTCAGGGCGCAGTCGCGTCATGCAGCGATGGTCGATCGGACAGAATTTCCGGCCGCAGGGGCTGCAGTCTACCGCCTCTCGAAGCACTCGCTGGCGCTCGAGCAGGTGGTCGGTATGTCGCGGGTTAGTTGGGCCGAGGAGTGACACGACCGGACGCTCGAGCGCGACCGCGACGTGCCGCGGCCCGGTGTCGTTGGTGAGCACGAGCCGCGCGCGCTCCACGAGCGCTGCGAGCTCGGCCAGAGTCGTCGGGGGATCGGTCAGATTGACCGCCCGCGCCCGCATGCGCTCCGCGACTTCGCGCGCGATCCCCTCCTCTCCAGGCCCCGGCGCCAACACGATCCGCAAGCCTCGCTGATAGACCAGCTCATCACAAGCTTTTGCGAAGTGCTCAACGGGCCAGAGCTTGCTTTCACCGAAGCTTGCGCCGGGCGTGACCACGAGGATTGCCTCACCGTCTCCGACGCCCTCTTTCTGTAGCCGGCTCTGCAGTCGGGAGCGCGCCGCCGCGTCGACGACGAGATCGAGGCGGATGCCGGCGTCACGGCAGCCGAGGGCGCGCGTGATGCGCAGATAACGCTCGACCATCGAGATCGGAACCCGCCGCCCATTGACCCTCGGTGGCTCGAGGGCGTGGGTGATCAGAGCACGACGGAGCACGTCGCGGGCGTACCCGGCTCTGATCGGGATGCGCGCGAGAAAGGGACCGAGCGCCGCCCGCACCGAGTCTGGGAACAATACGGCCCAGTCGAAGCAGCTCTCGCGCAGCCGCTGCGTGTAAGCGATGAGTGCCCGACTCCCGCGCCCGGGGTCGGACAGGAAGTGATCCACAGAGGGCAAGCCGCGAACCAGGTCCGCGATGGCTGGACGGCCTGCCAGCACGATGTGGGCCCCCGGGTGCGCCAGTCGCAAGGCGCGGAGCGCGGGGGTCGCCATCAGGACGTCGCCGACCCAGTTGGGGGCGCGGACGAAGATCCTTCGCGGAGCATCGGGAGCTCCAGGCATCGGGTCAGAGGAAGTAGTCGAACTGCTCGGCAGAGATCTCTGCCGCGAGGTCGATGGTCGGATCCCCGATGATCTTGTCGAGCCACCAATTGACCTGATTGTACAGGCAGGTCACGTCGCGACATTCATGGGTCGCGTCGAAGCGGTCGAGGATCTGAAGCAGATTCTCCCCGGTCTGCCTCGCCGATTCGCGATCGCTATACGCGGTTGGGCCGGCGATCCTGGCCTTCTGCACCCCCCGGTGCGCGGGGCAGTTGTAGAGACCCATCGGGGTCAGCACCTGACGCAGCGCCTGCATGTGACACGTGCGTGGCTGACGCGTGAACTCGCGCCAGTTCCCGTCCTCTAAGACGCGCAGGCTGATGCTCTCGTAGACATTGAAGCGCTCGTCCGCGAGCTCCTTCGCGCGGTCCACTGCGGCCCGGATCCGAACGACAACCACTTCGAGATCCGCCTGAGCTTTGTTGGCATCCATCACCTCTGCGCCGTCGTCGCGGCGTTCAAGTACAGGCTTGTAGCCGATGTAGTCGAACCCCGCGCGCTTCGCGCGCTCCGCGGCAAGCTCGATCTCGTGGATGTTCTCGCAGATGCGCTCACCATTCCGGGAGGCCCCCTCCCAAACGATGACATAGGAGAAGCCTACTCGGACGCGAGGGTTCCCCTCTTTGATCTTCGCAACCCACTCACAGATGGCGTCGAGATCGAGGCCGCGATTCGCTGGACGGTGCATGGCGATAAACAGCTCGTTGCTGCCCGAATCGAGCGAGAGCCGAATCCAGTCCCGCTCGTCCATGTGCGCCGCGGCTTCGACCAACACGGCTCCGCGGCTCCCGTTCGTGACGATCGCGACCTGCAAGCCGAGCTCCTTCAGGAAGCCCACGAAGGAGGGAAAGCGCGGGTAGAGGGTCGGCTCGCCTCCCCCGATCAGGATGACGGACCGAAGGCCCTGCTCTGACAGGAGCCGGATGGAGTCTCGGAGCTCCTCATCGCGGTACTTGTGCCGCGTGTTCAGGATGTCCCAGTCAATGCAATGGGTGCAGGCGTAATTACAGGCGGTCGTCAGGTCCAGATTGATCGAGATCGGCGCAGGTGCCGGCGCAGGCGGATCCGGGCGGTCGGTGGCTCGGGCGGCCGCCAGCTCCCGGCGCCACGTGGCGTAGGCAGTGAGCTGCGGCACAAGCGAGGGTTGCCGCAGCTTGGCCGCGAAATCGTGGATTCGGTGCATGGTTCAGTGAGGCCCTTCTCGTCCGGTCGCTCTGCCCCTATTGGGAGCGAGCGGCCAGTCTAGCGCAAGAGTGCGGCGGCTGGATGAGAGAATCCTCATCTAACGATCCTCATAGGTCGGGGTCGTCCACCTGGACGCGGTAGGCCTCTACGAGGGACTCGAGCATTGCCATCCGATCCACGATCGGAGTCGGATCGGGGGGAGACGCTCCGGCTATAACCGCCTCCAAGTCAGCCACGAAGGCTCGGACTCGCGCAGTCAGCGGATCGGCCACCGGCACGCTGCGATCCCCTTCGGAGAACGCGATTTCGTAGCTGGGCAGTCGGACCCTTCGCTCGGCGCGTCGCCCGTCGATCTCGAGGCTGGCGGGGCGGGGATCCCGCGCCCCGCTCCGGAGCTCCAGCTCCGTGTGCACGCGTACGCCGCCCGCTCGGTAGTCAAATGCAACTCCGAGATTCGCCATATCCCCTGTGAGAAGCGCGTAGCGCGCATTCTCGATGATCGGTCGTCTCCCGGGAACCAGCGCCTGGAGGATGCTCAGAGGGTGCGGAAGGCAGTCTCCCAGCAGTTGCACTCCACGCGATGCGGGCGAGAGCCGCATCGAGAAGGTTCGGGGTGGGCCATCCAGCGTTCCGGGGTGCAGTACGCGGAACGCCTCCAGCGCATACGGCCACTGGCAGTTCTCGGAGAGCAGCAAGCCCCGCACGCGGAAAGCCTCAGCTCGCCTTCGCGCCCGATCGAGCAACGCGCGTCCGGCCCAAACAAGCGGCTTCTCGCACAACACGTGAAGGCCCGCGTCGGCCACGGTGCACAGGTAGGATTCATGGGTCTCCGCGGGCGAGAGGATGGCAAGGGCATCCAGGTCCTCGCGCCCCAACATTTCTTCAAGCCGCGTGTAGCCGCGAACCCGGATCCCCGCCTGCTCGAAGAGCTGGTGCTCGGCCAGCTCGACGGTCTCGGACCGCGTCCCCAAGAGACAGGGCACCGTTGCTCCCGCCGCCTTCAGGTCGCGGGCGACAAAGGGACCGAGGCCCTGCCGGTGGCGCCGCGCCCCAATCAGCCCAACGCGTGGAGTCACCCCGTCTCCGCGCGCTCCTGCGCTCCTTCGACCCCCAGGCGCCTATAACGCCGACGCAAGTCAGCGGGGAGCTCGTGCTCGAAACAGGCTAGCTGGGGGATGTATCCCAGGTGGTCCGCCAGGCGAAAAAGCGCGACCTCAGTTTTCATGTCGGGGATCTCGCCTCCGCGACACGCGGTGATCGCCTCGCAGAGCTCGCGGAGTGCGAGTTGGGCGTGCTCCTCCATGACGCTCCCATCGCCCCGTGCGGGCGTGGCAGTGGCGAGACGAACCACTCCGGCGCAATAATAGAGCTTCTCGTCGCTCGTGCCGGGACTCGCGAAGGTCTCGCCCCCGAGCACGCTGAACGCCTCCTCTGAAACGCGGCAGCCAGCCTCCTCGTAGGCCTCAATCGTAGCCCGCCGGCGGAGTCCCTGCGGACCCGCGCCATCTCCTGCCTCGACGAGACCCGCAACCACTTCCGCGATCGAGAGATACTCGCGGGGATCCGGATGAACGAAAGTCTTCCGGCACCGCAGGTAGATCGGTGCGCGGATGCCCTCGCGCAGGAGAACGTAGACGCGCCTCTCGGCGTCGATCTCATAGAGGACTGCGACGACCGCATCGCTCCCGGGACGCGATACCACATCGCAGTGGTAAGGCTCGGACTTGGATCCGTTGTCGTAGATGTTGCGGATTAGGAGCCGTGAGACCTTCAGGAATCCCTCGTCACAGCGGCTCTCGGCGGTGTAGTCATCGACGATCTCGATAGTAGCGAGTTTCATGGCGGCTCATGGTAACCAATTCGATCGGTTGACGGGGGTGCCGACTAAGCCCGACTAGGGCTCGTAGTGCGCTACTCTGCGAGGCGTGGACCAGCGCTTCGCGCAGCTCGCTTCCCACCTGCGCGCGGGGAACGCGCCGAAGGGTGTGACCGTCCTCAAGCGGAACAACCTTCACATCGTGGCACGCACAGAGGAGGCGATCCTCAAGGTCTTTCTTCGTGTCGACAGACGCATCGCACGCGAGATCCGCGCACTCCGGCGCGCTCGGGAGCTCGGGATCTCCGCCCCGGAGATAATGGCCTCTGGCCCGGATTGGATCGTGACCCACTTCGTCCCTGGCCGGGAAGGGACAAGGGACGAGCTGCCAGCGTTGCTCGACGTTCAGAAGGCGCGATTCATACCCTGGGTAGCTCCGATCCTCCGCCGCTGGGAACTCGGGTATCTGGCCTTTTCCCTGGGGGAGCCGCTGCCCGAGCTGCTACGGGACGCCCGCTTTTGGACCACATGGCGAGCCCACACTCACTGGCGGAGCCGGACGAAGCGCTGCGTGAAAGAGAGCACCTCGTTCACCGCCTTCGTCTGGCGCGGCGAGCGGGGCTTCCGGCGCAGACGGGTCAACAGAAGTCGAGCCAGAACGCGGGCTTCCCGTCTAAGGGCTCCCAGAGCGGCTCGTGAAGCGGAAGTTGGCGAAGTAGGCCGTCGCCTCCTGACATGAGCCGTCGCTGTCACTCATGAGGGCCACGGCCACGAGCCGCGGTGGCTCTCCCAAAAGCGCACGGTGGTCCGCCAGCACGTCGACCTGCTCGCGGCGCCAGACTCCGAGCGGACCGTCCCCGCGTGAGATCATCTTGGAGCGCTCGGTGTACGGGTTCTCCCATGTGGCACCGGTAGGCTCACGGCTCGTCCAGACATAGTTGATCGCGTTTCCGGGCAGCTCCACCCCGAAGACCGCACTTGCGGCTCGGCGACGCAGACGCTCCCAGGTCGATGCGCCACTCGGCTCGAACTCGAAGAGCACGTAGACGCGAGCCACGAA
The DNA here is from genome assembly GCA_030673955.1 of Deltaproteobacteria bacterium. GTDB lineage: Bacteria > Myxococcota_A > UBA9160 > SZUA-336 > SZUA-336 > SMWZ01. The sequence continues at coordinate 3,265 of DAOVBF010000011.1, read as the reverse complement.
GTCGTCGCCTGCCTTTACGCGATGGTCGCGGATCTCGAAGCCGCGTTCGACCTTCCACTCCCACTGGAGGAGCGGCGTCTGCTCGAGATCGATCTTTTCCAGCCGGTGGACCAGCGCGGACGCCGAGCACCGGCTCTCCGCACGCACCGCCTCGCGTTCGTCGATCGAGACGGGCGTGTACCGCGTGTGCTGGGGAATCTTCCGGAAGGTGAGCGGCTCCCAACCTTCCCGCCCCGGCGCCGGGAGCGCGATTTCCGCGGGCTGCGCCTCGATCCCCGTGTCCGCGAACAGGCCCCACACACAGCCCAGCATCACCACGAACAGGCAGATCCATCGCACGCTTCGCATCCCTTCCCCGGATTCTCGGTTTTCTCCCGGGGCAGATTAGCGCCTCGCGAGATGCTCTACCCGGATCACCCAAGCCGCCCTATGGTGTGAGAGTTCCCTAGCTCTGGGCCGACGCTAGAAGCTTCAGGAAGTGGTCGCGCCAGCTCTGGGGCAACGTCTCGAGTTGCGCGGCTCTGCGCAACCTCTCCGCGTCTTTGAGATCCCCCAGGTGGAGCCGGAGGATCTCCGTGACCGTGAGACCCGCAGTGTCTCGACCCATCGGCTCGACGTTGTCGCCTGCACCAATCTCCCCTTCTCTCAGTACCGCGAAATAGAAGCCCGTGCGGCGGCTGGCCAGAAACGGCTTCACGAATTCGGCTCGGGAGAACCTGAGCCCGAGCTTGAAGCAGGGAAGCCGCGGCTGCGTCACGACCAGCTCGGCGGATCCGATGCGGAACCGGTCCCCGATTCGGACCGCATCTTCGAGCAGTCCTTGCGTGGTCAAGTTTTCACCGAAGCTCCCCCACAGGAGATCCATACCCGGGAACTCGGGTCGCCAGTAGCTGTAATGCTCCGACGGGTAGGCGTAGACCGCCTTCGCCTCGCCCCCATGGACCGTTAGATCGGCCTGCCCATCACCATCCAGGTTGTGACGACGCACGGCGATTCGCCCCTCGACGGGTGCCTTGAAGATCCCCGTGGTAACCATCTTGCCCTTCCAGACGACCTCCCGCGGAAGCCCCACGTTGACGGAAATGAGGTTCACCGCTGACTCCGGTTTCCCGCAGGTCGACTTTCGTACCAGGGCTCGGGCATAGAGCTTAGGCGCAGCCTAATGGTCGCCCTCGATGGGAGTCAAGCCCTGCGGCGGCGCGTGTGAACACTCGTGGCCGGATTCCGGCGCGTCTGGCCTCTGGACCATGAGACTTTCGTGCCGGTTTCTGCCGACGCCGCGCGGATAGCCCATAGTGGGCCCCGGGGAGTACGGGATGGCGGGAGAGCTCCTCGCACTCAACTACATGACGCGGTTTCGGTGTAGCGGTTCGCGCTGCGAGGATCACTGCTGCACGGTCTGGAACGTCTTCGTGGACGAGGCCGCCTATCGGAGGCTGGAGTCGGCGGCGAGCCGCTCCTGGGTGTCACGCGACAAGCTCGAGCGGGCGCTCGAGCGTCCGGCCCCCTCCGGGTGGTACGCAAAGCTGCGCGCGGACGAAGACGGGAACTGCGCGTTCTTCGAGGACGGCCTCTGCTCTCTTCATCGCGATCTCGGCGAGTCGTGCCTTCCGGGACCTTGCGCCACCTACCCGAGGAGCGTCGCACATGTGGGAAGCCGCTGCGAGCTGAGCGGCAGTCTCTCGTGTCCCGAGCTCGCTCGCCTGTGCCTGCGCGAGCCCGATGCAATGGACTTCGTAAAGGTGGACTGGGAAACTCTGCCCGAGCACTGTCTCGTAACCAGCGAGGTACCAGAGACCGAGAGCGCTTACACGCGCCGTTTCGACGAGGTCCGCCGCCTCATTTTCGACCTGCTTTGCCTGGCGGCCTATCCAACGGCGGAGCGGCTCTTCTTCATCGCTTACTTCGCGAGCCAGGTAAGCCCCTTCTTCCATGGCGGGTCCAACGCGAACACGGGAGTCCTTCTCGATCGGGAAATGCGCCGCATGCGGGACCCGCTCCTTCTCGGGGAGCTCGCGCGGCAGTTCCGGGGCCTCCGAGTTCCCAGCGACTTCGCCCTGCGCGTGGTCCTCGGGATGATCCGCTCGAGCCTGTCTGGAAAGCGAGGCCAGCGACATCGCGAGCTCTGTGTGAAGGTCCTGCGAGCCTACGCTCCCCACCTGTCCGATCTCATCGGGGACGCGCAGTCGCCCGTGCCGGAGGTCGGCCTCGAGGAGGTCGTGGAGAAGTATCTCCGAGGGCGCGAGGCGACGATGAAGCGCTTCGGTGCTCGGGTCGAGCAGTACCTCGCTAGCTACGCCCTCAACTACTGGTTCAAGGAGCTTTACACCCGTTCACCGGATCTGCTCTGCCACACACAAGATCTGGCCGTGCGTCTGGCCGTGATCAAATTCCTTTTCTTCAGCCACCCCGATCTCGCCGCTCACGTCGCTGAGGGCGAGACCCAGGTGGATGCCGTCGACCGCATCGCGGTGGAGGTCGTACACACATTCGCGCGAAACATCGAGCACGACGCCGAGCTCTTGAATCAGATCCGCGACCAGCTCGGGGGCGATCTCTCCCACCTCGTTTGCCTGATCCGGTTCTGAAACTGGACACCAAGCTCGCGAGAGGCTCTATCTCGCCGGAGGAGGCACGTTGCTGAAGCGAATCTCGACGTCCCGTCGATCCTCCTCGGTCGCCTTGAAATACTCCCGGTCGGCCAGGTTCAGCCAGCCCGCGATGAACAGGTCCGGGATCTGGTGGATCCGGATGTTGAACTGATTGACCGCGTGGTTGTAGAACTCGCGTCGATCCGCGATCTGCTCCTCGACTTCCGAGATGCGCGATTGGAGGTGCTGGAAGCTGGAATCGGCCTTGAGGTCCGGATAACCCTCCGCGACGGCGAAGAGCTGCCGGAGCGCTCCCGTGAGCTTCCCGCTTGCCTCAGCCGTTTCATTGACCCCGTGCGCCGCCTCGACCCTGCTGCGCGCCTCGATCACGCGCTGCAACGTCTCCCGCTCGTGGGCCATGTAGCTCTCGACGGTGCTGACCAGCTTCGGGAGCTCATCGTGGCGCTGCTTCAGCAAGACATCGATATTGCTCCAGGCGCGAGCGGTGCTCTTGTCGAGGTTCACGAGGCCGTTATAAAGAGTCACGCCGTAGAGAACCGCGGCCACGCCACCGACCAGGAACGCCAACAACACGATCAGTCCAGCCATCTTCTTTTCCCCCTTTAGCTGAGGAGCCCGGCCTCGATCAGCCCATACACCAGAATCACGACACC
>DAOVBF010000106.1 GCA_030673955.1 Deltaproteobacteria bacterium | reverse complement strand
GTCTGTCCTGCGAGGCGGGGGAGCCATGGCTCCAAGTGGCGCAGCAAGACATTGGCCACCACGATCTCGAAGCGCGCTCGCGGCGAGACCGCAGCCAGCGTCCCGCACACGAGCGCCAGGGGCAGGCCGTTCCGAGCGCGGTTGGCGGCTGCGTTCACACAGGTCCGACGGTCGATGTCGACGCCGAACGCCGCACCCGCCCCCAGGCGCAGCGCCCCGAGTCCCAGAATTCCACTGCCCGTGCCCAAGTCGAGCACCCGATCGCCCGGCACGAGCGCATCCAGCACCAGAGCCAGGGCCATGCGCGTGCTGGCATGCTCGCCGGAGCCGAAGGCCTGCTCGGGATCGATCTGGATCTCGGGGGACCCCTTCGACGCGCACCAGGACGGCCGAATCCAGAGCGGTCCGACCTGGCGGGGCTCGAGCCCAGCACGCCACGCGCTCTCCCAGTCGGTCTCGGGAACGTGCTCAGGGCCGTGCACGCGAACCCGGCGGTCGGAATCGCGCAGCCCCAGGATTTCGGCCGCCGGAACGTGTGCGGCCGAGAAGTAGACGAGCAACACGGAAAATGAGCCGGCCCTTCCCGACTCGCCTTCCCGCTCCTCGACGCCGAGGGTCCCCATCGAGTGGAGCTCTGCGATCAGGCGCTCCACCTCGTGCGGAGGCGCCTCGATGCGGAAGCACACGCTGGGGTTCACCGCGGCTCGTCCTCTGCGTCATGCTGCTCCTGCTGGGCGCGGGAAGCAGTGCGTGTAGCCAGGTCGGCTACCTGGCGCATGTCGGTGTCGGTCAGATGCGGGTCCTCCGGGCACGCGAGAAGCTCACCCCGGCGCGCATCGCCCAGCTCTCTTCGCAGGAGCGGCAGGGCCTGGCCACCCTGGAGCGAGCGCGCGCCTACGGAGCATCGCTGGGACTCGGCCACTCCACGAGCTTTCGCCACTTGATCGAGCGCACGGAGCAGGAGAGTATCCGCGTGGTCGTGGCTGCGCCCCCGAACCGCCTGGAGCCCGTGACCTGGTGGTTTCCGATCGTCGGACGCGTTGCCTACCGCGGTTACTTCGACCCCGAGGCGGCGCGCGCTTTCGCCGAAAGCCTCGCGCAGCGTGGCCTCGATACGTACATTCGGACCGCGCTGCTCTACAGCACGCTCGGCTGGTTCGATGACCCCATCCCGCGTGCGTTGTTGAGCTGGGAGCCGGTCGACATCCTGGTCACGATCGTGCACGAGCTCGTTCACGAGACGATCTTCGTCAAAGGAGACACGGCATACAATGAGGCGCTGGCGACCCTTATCGCGCACCACGCCGCACTCGACTACTTCGGGACTGAGCGGGCCCTCGTGGCTGCCGCGCGCGATCGCTTCGCCGACCAGCGCAGATTCGCGGAGCTGCTCGCAGACCTCAGCCGGGACCTCGAAGCGCTCTATCGCCGGACGCCTACGGCCGACGAGGCCCGACGCTCGCGAGAGGCGGTCTTCCGGCGCTATCAGCAAGAGCTCTACCCCAGCCTGCCGTGGCGGACCCACCGCTACGACGAGTTCACACGAGCCGAGCTCTCGAACGCCTATATCCTGGCAAACCAGACCTACCTGGGAGACCTCCCCTGTTTAGAGGCGGAACTCGCGGAGCTGGGCGGCGACCTGCGAGCCTTGGTTCGAGAACACCGCGCGAAGCCCGGACGACACAAGACCGAGGAGGAATGTAAGCTGATCCCCCCGGAAGGAGAGGCTCGATGGGCGGGCGCCCCTATGTCCTCGTAGACCGCGACGGAACCCTGCTCCAGGATTCGGGGTTCACGCATCGGATTGCCGAGTACGCGCCCTTGCCCGGGGCGATCGAGGGGCTCCGGTTACTTCAAGAGACGGGCTTCGGAATCGCGCTCGTCACCAACCAGTCGGGAATCGGTCGAGGCTACTTCAGCGAGGAAGACTTCGAGCGCTTTCAGGCCCACTTCATCGAGGACTTCGCCGCCCATGGCGTGCGCATCGAGGCGACTTACTTCTGTCCCCACCGTCCCGACGCCGGCTGCGCCTGCCGGAAGCCCGCCACGGGCCTACTCGAGCGCGCCCAGCGCGAGCTCGACATCGATCTGGAGCGGAGCTGGGTCGTCGGCGACAGCCCTGAAGACATGGAGCTCGCGCGACGCGCAGGCTGTCGCGGCGTTTACGTCCTCACGGGCTCGGGCGCGAGCCGACGCGAGGTGCTCGAAGCCAGCGTGCCGGTCGTCGAAGGCTTTCTGGACGCGGCACGCCACATCGTCGACGCATCGGCTAGGTGCAGTTCCGCCAGAGAACCGCAATGATAGCCAGGATCATCAGGGCGTTGAAGACCATGTTTCGGCGCCGCCAGGCGCGCTCCCGCTCCGCGCGCCAGACTTTCGGGTCCACTCCCGGCGGTCGTCTCGCCATGCGACGGAAAGGTTAGCCTCGGGCCGCGTCCGGTTCACGGCGATCCTTCGCGCCAGGGCTCGCTCAGATGCGGCTCCACCACCAGTCCCGCCCCCGTGAAGCGTACGCGCAGCGCTCCGAAGCGGCGCGTCTCGTAGAGTGTGACGGACTCCGCTCGAAGTCGTTCGCGCACCTCGGCGTGGGGCAGCGGCAAGCGGGATCGCCGACCGGCGCTGGCGATCGCCACCCAGGGACGCAGACGTCTGAGCCACGCCGAGTCCGTCGAGGATCGGCTGCCGTGATGGGCCAGCTTCAGCACCTCGCAGGACCGCAGCTCGTGCGCCAGGCCGCGCTCCACCGTGCGGGGAACATCCCCGGGCAGCAGCGCGCAACCGTGCGGTCCTTCGACGCGCAGCACGAGCGAGCTCTGATTTGTGTCCGAGCCGACGAACCCTTGTGGCGGCCAGAGGACACTCACCTCGAGCGGAGGAAGCCAGGCCCGATCGCCCGCCGAGACGAAGCGAATCGGGATCCCCCGGCGAGCCGCGATCCGGCGCAAGGGTTCGAGCACGTCGGCCTGCCACGCAGCCGCCGTCACCCAAAGCTCTCCCACCGGTACCGCCTCCAGAATCTCGCGAGCACCGCCGACGTGATCGCGGTCGGCATGGCTCAGAAGCATCACCTCGAGCTCGCCCAGCCCCTCCGCGCGCAGGGCCGGCCGGACCACGTGCCGCCCGGCGTCAAAGCTTCCGATGCGGGGGCCCGCATCCACCAGCCAAGCCCGGGCAGCGCTGCGCAACACGCTGGCGTCTCCATGTCCGACATCGAGGAAGAGCAGCGACGTATCCGCTTCGGCGCGGGTTCGGGAGCCGCACGGAAGGGCCAGCAGGAGGGTGCAGGCCGCAATTCCGCCTGCGCCCAGTGCAGCGCGGAAGGAGCGGCGTGACGCGAGCCGCGCCGCGAAGCCTGCGGCCGCGAGTCCGATGGCAGAGCGGATCGGGTGCGCGGAACCCTCCAGAAGGTTGGGGCTCTCCAGAGCTTCGACGAGGCGGATCCCGAGCTCCCCCGCTGCCCGCGCGAGCGGACCGAGCACGCCCGCCGCTGCCGGGAAAAGCGCGCTCGCTGCGCCGGTGACGAGTCCCAGCGGAAGCACGACGGCACCGAAGAGTGGAATGGCCAGCAGATTGGCCAGCAGGAAGAGCCGGGGCAACGGTGCATCGATCGCCGCGAGGAAGGGCGCCGTGGCCAGGCCCGCGCCCAGCGTGCCATGCACGAGCGACGCGAGGCGCCCGCCGCCAGCACCCCAGACCAGAATCCCCGCCACCGCGACAAACGAGAGAGCGAACCCCGGTTCGAAGAGTGAGCCGGGATCCCACGCGAGTACCACGAGCGCGGCGAGGGCCAGAGCATTCCAGGCTGTCCCGGGGCGGCCGCCGAGCAGCGCGAGTGTGCCGGCAAACGCCATGACCGCCGCCCGCAATGCCGGCACCGCGAGCCCGGAGAGCACGGCGTAGCCACCGGCCGTGATCACACCCACCGCGAGGGAAAGCGTTTTCGCCCGACGCAAGACCGCGATGCTCGGCGCGCGACGCAGGATCCATCCAACACCGAGATGAGTCAAAACGAAAACCCAGGCTACGTGTAGACCCGACACAGCCAAGAGGTGCGCGGTCCCGGACCGGACGAACGCCCGGCGCGTAGCGTTGGACAAGCGTCCGCGATCCCCGCTCACCAGCGCCCGCAGGAGCGCTCCCGAGCGCCGCTCCAGCGCCGGTGGATCCACTCCATCACCCAGTGCGCGACGGGCTCGCTCCAGGCGTGCGGCCAGGCCAAGCGCCGGTGGACCCACGGGAAAAAGCAGAGCTTGCCGGACGCTTCCGGCGCGCTGAATCCCCCGACGGGCCCAGCGCCGCGCGGGGCTCGACTGTCCGGGATTCGTCGACGGCCGGAGCGGGTTCAGCCGGATCCGCCCCAGCGCCCGTTGACCAGGCAGCCAGCTGCAGGCCTCTTCGGGAGTCCGAACTAGAGCGCGGCCGCCGTCCGCTCCATGCACATAGACCTCCACGCGGCAGGCGGGACCTCTCCTCAAGGGAGGTGTCAGCAAGGTCAGGGGGACGGGACCGGCGCTGGCCTCCGGAACGGGGGCGTGCAGGCGCACGGCAAGTGCCAGCGCGCCCAGCCCCATGCCCAGCAGCAGTTCTCCCAAGGGCGCGAGCCACGTGTCACGACGCAGGCGCCAGAGAGCCAGCCCGGAGAGCGTCACGAGAACGAAGACCCAGGGCTTTGCCTGGAGCCGGTCCGCGACCAGAATCCCCGCGCTCAAGGGGAGCAGCATCCGCAGCAGCGGAACACGAGACAGGGTCGGACCCCCCTCGGGACCCTCGAGGTGAGGCGATCTAGGCGGGGTGAGCTAGTGCAGCATCCGCCGCGGGGAAGGACGGCTGATGCGCTGGCGGACGCGCTCGAGGTAGACGCCCAGCACCTTGAGCGTCTCGTCCAGCTTCTTCAGCTCCGTGACGAACTGCGTGAGCAGGAGTTTGACCTCGTCGACCGAGTCGGTCTGGACCACCTGGCAGGAGCGATACGCAGCGGCGACCCCTCTGAGGATCTTCTCGCGCTCCGCGGCGCTCGGCTCCTGCTCCGCGAACCGCTCCAGGACCGGGAGCAGATGACTCGCGAATTCCGGGCCGACCCCGAAACGGGTCTCGAGGAGGTGCAACCATTGCTTCGTCACGGGCGACATGCCCAGCTCTCGTAGCAAGGCGGGTGCCAGCCTCACTTCCACGCAAGAAGGCCCGTTCCGGGCAGTCCGGGGGCGTCTGCGGGACTTTCAGCGCCTCCACGGGGCGCCGGGTACGACGGGCCAGGCGGTGGATGAGGAAAAGGGGTTCCGGATCAGGGGAATGAATTACTCACGCCAAGCCTGCGGGACGCCGCTCCGCGACGCCCGCTCGTGGATGTCGGCAAGCCGCTTTCGAAGCTGGCTCTCCTGATGGTCGAGCCGGTCGCGCCACGTCACGTGCGTGCTCGGGACGAGCTGCCGCTGCCTTTCGATTTGCTCGAGCTGTGCGTGAAGGCTCCGGAA
>DAOVBF010000050.1 GCA_030673955.1 Deltaproteobacteria bacterium | reverse complement strand
GCCCCGCGGCAGCATCCCTCCCGTGGCAATCGACGTGGCGGTCCCGGCCACGATCTCCTCTCTCGGCTGTACCGCCGTCGCGATCACCTCGGGGTTGAGACGCAGACGCACCGGTGCCTCCTCGGTCGCGCCGTAGGTGTCCTGGGCGCGCACTGCGAAGCCGTCCAGGTTGGAGCGGTCGAAAGACGGCACGTCCACCCCGGCGCTCACATCGGCCGCGAGGACCCGCCCCAGCGTCTCCTGCAGTGCGAGCCGCTCCGCCGGGAGCGGCGCCAGCTCGAGCGTCGCGTGCCAGCGCCGCTCCGCCTCGTCCCGATCGATCACCTCCAGGAACTGCTCTTGCTTCAAGACGCCTCCCCGAGCGGAAGCTCGTCGTCGTAGAGCAGCACTTCGACCTCGGCGCCCTCCGGCATACCTTCGAGCTCACGCGGCACGATCACCGCACCGCTAGCCCTTACCGTCGATGAGAGAATGGAGGCACCCGAAATGGCAACCGGGGCGGCACGCCCGTCTTCGATCACCACGCGCACGTAGTCCGTGCGCCCTATGGCCGACGCGATCTTGCGCACGAGTGGAACGCGTACGCGACGGTGGGGCCAGGCGCGAGAGCGACCCCCCAACGCGCGAATCGAGGGACCGGCGAAGAACTCGTAGGCGCAAAGGCAGCTCACCGGGTTTCCGGGCAGCAGGAAGACGATGCGCCCGTCGATGCGTCCGCAGCCTGCCGGGCTCGAGGGACGCATCGCCACCCCGTGGAAGTCGAGCGAGCCGAGCTCCGCCACGAGCGGCGGGGCGTGATCCTCCTTGCCCACGGAGCTCCCGCCCGAAACGAGGACGACGTCGGCTTCCTTACGCTCCAGCGCTTGCCGAATCACCTGGACCCGATCGGGCAGGATCTCGAAGGGCAAGATTTCCCCCCCGTCGCGTGCTACGAGCGCGCTCAGCATGACCGAGTTGGAGTCCACAATGCGACATCCCTCGGGCCGACTGCCCACCGGAAGCAGCTCGTCACCGGTGATCACGAGCTGCACGCGGGGCCGACGCACGCACGAGACCACGGCCATTCCAAGCGAGGCCAGGACCCCCGCATCCTGCGGACGCAGGCGGCGGCCGGTGCGCAGCACAACCTCACCGCGGCGGATGTCCTCAGCCACGGCCCCAACGTTCTTGCGCGGTGCGACGGGCTCGCTCACCTCCACCCGTCCATCGCGCTCCTCGCAGACCTCCGCCATAACGACGGCGTCGGCACCGTCGGGGACGGGGGCGCCGGTCATGACGCGAACCGCCTGACCCGTGCCGAGCTTGCCCCGGAAACCGTGACCGGGGAGCGCCTCGCCGATCACCTCGAGCGAGAGCGGGTCATAGCCAGATGCGCCGAAGGTGTCTTCGCCACACACCGCGTAGCCGTCCATCGCGGCGCGCGGGAAGCCCGGAATATCAACCTCCGCAAAGACGTCCGCGGCCAGCACCCGACCGGGACTCTCTCCCACGGGCACCGGCTCCGCGGGCAGCGGCCGGACGCTGCGCTCCAGAAAACGCTCGACCTCCTCCACATCGGCGCGCTCGGCAAAGCCTCGCATTCGGACGTCGCGCATCTTGCTCACCGTCCGTGCTCCCCGGAACGACGCGCCCTAGCCCGTGGCCTGGGTCGTGAAGAGCTCCTCGCGCGACTCCATTCGCACCTTGGCCTGGGCAACGATCTCCCGCTTCACATCGAAGACCGCATTCGTCGGGCCGATCGGGTCTTGCTTCATACACTCGGGAAGCACATCGTCCGCGTCGGTGAAGCCCGCGCAGCGGTTGAACTCCCATTCGTCCTGCAGAATCTGCCAGCCGAGGTTGGCAATTTGCTCGCGCGTGATCTCTTCACCGAGCAAGTAGCCATAGAACATGCGGATATTGTCGAGGGTGGGCTGCATGAACTGGCAGAAGCCGGACGAGTCACAGACCGCGTTCACGAGCTGAGCCTCCTGCGAGGCCCGCGCCCAATTCTCCTCGGGCAGACCCGGGTTCACGATCAGCCCCGCCGTGTGATCAGCGCCCATCGCGCTCGTGGCATAGGTGATACCCGTGGCCTTGAGCGGGCGGGGGTCCCAGGCCGGGATCGCCTGGCCCTTCACGATGGGGACACGCTGATGCTTGGTCCTCTTGCCGACCGAGGCCGCGCCGTTTCCGATCGCCTTCCCGAGCTCGCTGCCCTCGGCGATCTCCTTGAGCAGGCGCTTGGCGCCTTCGGCGTCGCCAAACTCCATCTCGCCGGCATCCATGTAGATGGCGATGGCGGCGCCGGTCTCGATCGTGTCCAGACCCACCTCGTCACAAAGACGGTCAAGATCGGCGAGGTCATCCATCTGGCCGATGTCGCAGTTCGCACCGAGCATGGTGATGGTCTCGAACTCGAGCGCGGAGGTTTTGTAGCGACCCTCGGCGTCGTGCACGATGTTGCTGCACTTGACCACGCATCCCGTCAGGCAGTTGTGCATACCTCCACCCCGGGTCTCGAAGCTTTCGATGATGCGCTTCCCGTCCAGGCTCTCCACGTGCGGAGACTGTCCCGAGACGCGGTTCCGCGACGGGAAGGTGTTGAGCATATTCGCAATGGGCACGACGGAGCTCGTCCCGGTCTTGAACATCTGCGGCCCGTCCAGGTAATCCCGTGTGAACTTCTTGCAGAGCTGGGCGAAGGCCTTGGCGTCCGCGGGCTGTCGCGTGCGCGCCTTGCCGGGGTCGACCGCCACGTACTTCAGCCCCTTGCCACCCATCACCGCGCCGAGCCCGCCCCGGGCAGCGTGCCGCGCCGGGTGGCGGCTGTCCTGATCGGTGCAGGCGACCGAGGCACTCTTGAGCCTGAGCTCACCGGCGGGGCCGATCGTGATGAAGGAGGCGGCCTTGGGGTAGCGCTTCGCGAGCTCCTCGCAGCACGCGTAGTTCCACTTGCCCTTGAGATCATCCGCCGGAACCAGCTTGACCTCGTCGGCCGCGACCGAGAGTCCCCAGCGCTGCTCGGGGTCCGCCGGCTGTCCCTTCACGATGACCACTCGGTAGTTGAGCTTGTTGAGGTGCTGACCGGGGTTGCCCCCCGCGTTGGCCTCCTTGATCCCCCCTGTAAGGGGGCTCTTCGCGCCGACCGAGATCCGTCCGGAGGTCGGCGCGGCCGTGCCCGCCAGCGTCCCCGGTGCCAGCACCAGGATGTTGGCCGGGCCCAGCGGATCACAACCAGGATCACACTCCTCGAGCAGGATGCGGGCCGAGAGGCCGCGCCCACCGAGCAGCTTCCACTTCTCGGGGAAGGGCTCCACCGAGACGGACTGATCGGTCATGTCGACGCGGATCAGGCGATCACTTGTCGCTTTGACTCCAGCCATCTGAAACCTCCTAGAAGGCGCAACATTCTCTCAGACCGAGCCGCCCGCGATGGCCGCTACGACCGATATCTCGTCGCCCTCGGCGATGGGGGCATCGAAGGCGTCCTTCTCGACCGGCTCACCGTTCCGGAAGAGCTTTACGAAGCGGTGCAGGCGCCCGCTTCCGTCGAAGACCTGAGCCGCGAAACCCGGGCACTCGGCCTCGATCGCGTTCAGGCACTCTCGGATGGTGGCCCCTGCGACGGAGAGCTCGGCCTTCCCGCGGGTGGGGCCGCGGTAGGGCGGGGGGATCATGACTCTGGGCATCTAGGCAGCCACCTCGCTCGCGGTGTTCCGGTCCCGAGATTCTAGCGTCCGGAGCGAGACCCGGTCACCACCTCTCCGCTATGCTCCAGCCCGGATGTCCGAGCAAGACCTCTACAAGGTCCTGGGCGTGGCGCGTGGAGCGTCCGACGACGAGATCCGCAAAACCTACCGGAAGCTCGCGCGGAAGTACCACCCGGACGTCAACCCCAACAATCCCAAGGCAGAGGAGCGCTTCAAGGAGATCTCCTTCGCCTACGAAGTGCTCTCGGATCAGGAGAAGCGCAAACGCTACGACGAGTTCGGGATCCAGGGGCTCGCACACGGTTTCGATCCTGATCAGACGCGCGCCTACCATCGCTGGTCGGAGGGCGCGCGCCGCAGTCCATACAGCGGGGCCTTCGCGGGCGAAGTCGATCTCGAAGACCTGCTGTCCGACCTCTTCGGCAGGGGCCGAGCCGCCAGGGGCCCCGCTCGCGGAGCCGATGCCAGCGGCGAGATCACGGTGGATTTCATGGCTGCGGTACGCGGGGAGGAGGTCCGCGTCGACCTCCCAGGCAAAGGGACCATCCGGCTCCGGGTCCCCCTGGCCGCGGACGAGGGTACGCGCATCCGGCTGGCGGGAAAGGGAGAGCAGGGGCGTAATGGGGGGCCGCCAGGGGATCTTTACCTCACCCTGCACGTCCGGCCCCACCGCTTCTTCCGGCGCGAGGGCGCGGATCTGCAGCTCGACCTGCCGGTCACCCTCCCCGAGCTCATCGAGGGAGCATCCGTCGAGGTTCCCACGCCGGAGGGCTCGGTGAAGATGACGATCCCGCCCGGCTCAGCCAACGGGGCTCGGCTGCGGTTACGCGGTAAGGGAGTTCCTCGACACGGCGGCGAACGCGGCGATCTTCTGGTCCGGCTTGTGGTAGAACTCCCCAGCACGGACGACCCGCGCCTGAAAGAGATCGCGCGCGAGCTGGAGTCCCTGTACGGCGGCCGCGATGTGCGACAACACCTCAAGGAAGGGGTATGAGGTTTTATTCCCGCATAGAGATCGTCGAGCTGCTTGAGGTCGAACCCGGCTTTCTCGATGCTCTCGAGCGCGAAGAGATCATCCTTTCTGACGCGTCAAGCGGCGCGGCGGGTGGCTTCTCGGAGCGAATGCTCGAAAGGGTAAGGGTCGCGTACAATCTCGTACACGATCTGGACGTGAACCTTGCGGGTGTGGCTATCATCATCCAGATGCGCGAGGACATGTCCAGTCTACGTCATCAGATAGAAGGCCTCCTTAACGAGCTGAAGGGGAGTTCGACGGATCGCTAGGCGCGCCGTGCGTTCCATTGTGAGGGGTGCTCGGCAACTGACGACGCCGGTGGGAGCCGCATCCAAAACCGAAATCTCGAACTGCACGGTCGCGCTCGGACCGGCCCGATCGTCGCAGGGAGAAAGCGCATGAGCGAACTCAGGCTCGCGATCGCTGGAATCGGAAACTGCGCGAGCTCCCTACTGCAGGGAATCGAGTACTACGCGAAGCGGGCAAGCGATGCCGTCGCAGGTCTCATGCATCCCGAGATCGGGCCCTACTCCATATCCAGCATCGTCCCCGTGGCGGCGTTCGACGTCGATCGTCGTAAGGTGGGACGACCCCTCGAGGAGGCCGTCTTCGCCGAGCCGAACTGTGCCCAGGTTTTTCACACGAAACTTCCCTCCTACGGAACAAAGGTCGAAATGGGGCCGCCGTTGGACGGCGTCGCGCCGCATATGGCGGACTACCCCGAGGAGCACGCCTTCCGCCTCGCGGACGCCACGCCCGTCGACTTGGTGCGCCGTCTGCGCGAGTCGAACGCCGACGTTCTCGTCTCGTACCTTCCGGTCGGCTCGGAGAAGGCCAGTCGATGCTACGCCGAGGCATGCCTCGAAGCGCGGGTTGCCATGGTCAACTGCATGCCCGTCTTCATCGCTTCGGATCCCGTCTGGGCCCGGCGCTTCACGGATGCAGGCCTTCCGGTCGTGGGGGACGACATCAAGTCGCAGGTGGGCGCGACGATTGTGCATCGTGCGCTCGCGCGACTCTTTGCGGACCGCGGCACGCAGCTCGCCCGGACCTACCAGCTCAACACGGGAGGGAATACGGATTTCTTGAACATGCTCGAGCGGTCGCGGCTGCGCTCCAAGAAGATCTCCAAGACGGAATCGGTGCAGTCCCAGCTCGATGAGCGGCTCGAGAGTCGGAACATCCATATCGGGCCCTCGGACTACGTACCCTGGCAGGAGGACAACAAGGTCTGCTTCATTCGCATGGAGGGGCGGGGCTTCGGGAATGCACCGATCGAACTCGAGCTGCGGCTCTCGGTTCAGGATTCGCCGAACAGTGGGGGCTGCTCGATCGACGCGATCCGCTGCGCGAAGCTAGGCCTGGATCGCGGCCTGGCGGGACCCCTGATCGAGGTCTCCGCATACATGATGAAGCATCCGCCCGTCCAGCTTCGCGACTCTGAGGCGCGCGAAAGGCTGGAGGAGTTCTTAGCGAGATAAGGACGAGCCAAGCCCGCCCTTTCTTGATACGTTCCCACAATGCGCTCGGCCTCTATTTCTCTCGGTTGTGTCGCACTCGCAGCGTCGCTTGGGATCGGCTGGCTCGGTTGCACGCGGAGCGACGCACCCGGTGACCGGCCCAACGTCCTGCTCATCACGGTCGACACGCTGCGAGCCGACTTCCTCAGCAGCTACGGTTTTCCAGCAAAGACCAGCCCGAACATCGATGCCCTCGCAGCACAAGGCGTGGTGTTCGATCGCGCCATCGCCACGTCGAGCGCGACGGCTCCGTCCCATGCCTCGATCATGACGTCGAGGTACACGCGCCAGCACTCGATCAGCTACCGCAACGGAGACACGACTCTCCAGGGTGCGAAGACCCTCGCCGAGGTGCTGCGCGAGGCAGGCTACGTCACGGCCGCGTTCGTCAGCAACGTCGTGCTCAATCGTCGGACGGGCTTGGACCTGGGATTCGACGTGTACGACGACGAGCTGCCCTCGCCGGAGCTCAACCGTCCCTTCATCTTCGAGCGCATCGCCGAGGAAACCACGACCCGCGCGCGGGCATGGCTCGAGGCATCGAAGAGTGGGCCGGTCTTTCTCTGGGTGCACTACCAGGATCCGCACGGACCCTATGCACCCCCGGAAGCCTACACGGGGAGGTTCCATCTTCCCCAGACCTCGGAGGAGAAGGTGCTGCCGCTGCTCGAGGACAACATGGGGCTCAACGGCATTCCCGCGTATCAGGTCCTTCCCGGCCTTTCCCTCCCCAGCGAATACATGAGCCGCTACGCGGACGAGATCTTCTACGCGGATCACTGGATCGGAGAGCTACTCCAGAGCGTCGATTCACACCGCTCGGGCCGTGACGCCATGGTGCTGTTCACGTCGGATCACGGAGAGATCATGGGCGAGAATGATTTGTACTTCGTGCACTACAAGGCGACGACTCCGCCGGAGGCGCATGTCCCCATGATTCTCCGCGCGCCGGGACTGCCTGCGGAGCGCCGCTCCGATGCGGTCAGTCTCGTGGACGTGATGCCCACGCTCCTCGAGCTGGCGGGCCTCGAGCCGCCCTTGCCGATGAGCGGGCTCGCGCTAGGCCCCTTTCTTCACAAGCAGCGCCCGATCCCCGAGCGAACCCTCTACTGCGATATCGGTTCGGAAGCGAGCGCCTATCGGGGTGACGGATTCATCCGCGTGACAAAGAACGAGGCGGATGATCTCGTCTGGGTCTCGTACACGTGGGGCGCTGACGGAACCTGGGTGCCCCAAGGGACCGCCACCGCACAGACGGAACCGATCCGGGAGTACCTCCAAGAGGCGACGCCCATGGTGCAAGCCCCGCCCATGGAGCCGGAGGAGATCGAACGTCTGCGCGCCCTGGGGTACGTGGGGAAGTAGAGCGCAACCGAGCTCGCTTGCTCGATCATCCCTTCGGGGGCATGCGGATCGCACCGTCCAGGCGGATGGTCGTCCCATTCAGCATCGGATTCTCGATCACGCTGCGAACCAGGGCGGCGTACTCGGGGGGCTGGCCGAGCCGACGCGGGAACGGGATATTGGCCGCCAGGGCCTCGCGCTGGGCGTCGGGCAACACACCCAGCAAGGGCGTCTCGAAG
>DAOVBF010000186.1 GCA_030673955.1 Deltaproteobacteria bacterium | reverse complement strand
GAAAACGCGCAAGGTGCGGACGCTCCCGGTGCCGGAAGAGGTAAAGGCCTGGCTTGCGCGATATGTACCACGAGAAGCGCTCCTTCGAGGCGGAGAGCCGTTATTTGGCAACACCCTGGCGCGGAATCCGCAGAAGCGCTGGACATACTACGCCCTACGGAGTGAGTGGATGCGCGCCTGCGAGAAGGTTGGCTTCCGCGTCAAGCTCTACGAGGGAACCAAGCACGCAATGGCGAGCGCTGCAGTTCGACGGGGTGTGGACCTCAAGCGAGTGAAGGACGCTCTGGGCCATGCGGACATCCGCTCCACGGAACGCTACGCGAAGCTCCTGGATCACTCGCTCGTGACGGTGTTCCGCTCCCGTGTCAGAAAGAGGGAGCCGCAAGAGAGCCCAAGAATTTCCGACGCCAGGACCGAGGAAATTCGCGGGTTTAAGTGGCGTCCCCAGCGGGATTCGAACCCGCGTTGCCGGCGTGAAAGGCCGGAGTCCTGGGCCGGGCTAGACGATGGGGACGGACCGCGCCGGAGGCGCCGGGCCGCAAAGTAGCCGCGCGCCTCCCTCACGTCAAAGGCCGGCGCGCGTGGGCACGGCTGCCCGCACGCGGCAACTCCCTGGTCAAGAAGCGCCCGCTACCGCCGAAGAGCCGGAGGGGCTCGAGCTGCCCTCGGCGCACAGCCCTTTCGACCTCGTGGGGCCAAGGAGCGAGCCAGATGCCGCTGTGCACGAGCATCCACGACATCAAGACTCTGATCGCGTCCTTTCATCCTCTGGTGGTGATCGAGACACCCGAGGAAGAGCGCGTCGACTCGATCCTGCAAACCGCCGCGGCGGAGCTCCGGATAGCCTTGTTCGAGTGGTCGATCACGCGCGGTCTGAGACGGCGAACGCCTCTCGCTGAAACGTTCGGCAACAAGATCACGGGCACCGACTCACCGCTGGGTATGCTCAAGCACATCGAGAGCCTGACCGTGGAGGCGATCTATCTGCTGAAGGACTTCGGTAGCTACCTCCAGAATCCGACCGTGGCCCGTCAGCTCCGCGAGGTCGCGCAGCTCTTCACCCGGACGCGTTCGGCCATCGTGCTCAGCGGAAAGACGGTCGCCCTGCCTGGAGACCTCCAGTACCTGGGCGTGCATTACGAGCTCGCACTCCCGAACCAGGAGGAGCTGCGAAAGGTTTTCCGTACCGTGATCGCGTCGCTCCAGACGACCCATCGCGCTCGCGTCGAGCTCGGCCCCGGCGAGGAGCAGCAGCTCCTCCGGGCCCTGCGGGGTCTCACGCTGAACGAGGCCCGTCAGACGATCGCCCACGCGGTCGTCACGGATGGAAAGTTCAGCGCTGCAGACATTCGACACGTTCTCCAGCGCAAGGCACAGGTCCTGCGCGATGACGGGCTGCTCGAGTACTTTCCCGCCGCCGACAACCCCTACGAGCTCGCGGGCTTCGACCGGCTCAAGCAATGGCTCGCCCGCGCAAGCATCGGCTTCAGCCCCGAGGCACAGCAGCTCAACCTGACCCCGCCCAAGGGTATCCTGCTCGTCGGCGTCCAGGGCTGCGGGAAGTCGCTGACGGCGAAGGTGATCGCGCGCGAGTGGCAGCTCCCGCTGCTCAAGCTCGACGCGGGCAGTCTCTTCGACAAGTACCTCGGGGAGTCGGAGAAGAATCTGCGCAAGGCCATGGCGCAGGCGGAGGCGATGGCCCCCGTGGTGCTGTGGATCGACGAGATCGAGAAGGGCATGGCACCGGCCAGCGGACCCAGCGAAGGGGACGGCGGCGTCAGCCGGCGGATCTTCGGAACCTTCCTGACCTGGCTACAGGAGAAGCGCGCGGACGTCTTCGTCGTGGACAAGGCCAACAACCTCCAGCTCCTGCCCCCCGAGCTGCTGCGCAAGGGACGCTTCGACGAGATCTTCTTCGTCGATCTGCCCACGCCCGACGAACGCGAGGGCATCTTCCGGATCCACCTCGAGCATCGCAAGCAGGATCCCGCGCGCTTCGATCTCCCGGCGCTCATGGCTGCCACCGACGGCTTCAGCGGCGCCGAGATCGAGCAGGCCACGATCGCCGGCCTGTATCGCGCGCTGCACCGCAAGCAAGCGCTAACGACGGAGCTGCTGCTCGAGGAGCTGCGCGAGACCGTGCCCCTGTCGATCTCCCGCCGCGAAGACATCACAGCCTTGCGGACGATGGCCCGCGAGCGCTTCGTGCCGGTGTCCTGAGCTCAGGCCGCCTGGACGAGAGCCTCCTCGAGCTCGGCCGAGCCACGATTAACCATGTTGCGAACGGCAGTTGTGAGCCAGACCGCGGGTCAAGCGCACGTTCTGGGGTCCGAGCAACTCGGAACACCGTGGCTCACTGGCTGCCACGTGCGCCAGCGGCAAACCCGAAGCTAGGCGCTCGTCTCAACTTCTGACGCGCGCTTCCGATAACGACAGAGATCGGCTCGTACGGGCGGGGAGAGGGCTCGCCTGGCACAAAGAGGTGTTTCATGCCGCTCACGATCGGCCCGAACACGCCATCGACGGGGCTCACGAGAGCACGCGAAACGGTCACAAAGACACTGAACCAGCTGAGCTCCGGCCAGCGCATCACGCGCGCTGCGGACGACACGGCGGCGGCGGCGATCTCGGAGAAGCTCAGGGCGGTCGAGCGCGCCTTTGCGCAGGGCCAACGGAACCTGAGCGACGGGATCAGTCTGGCCCGGACCGCCGAGGGCTCCCTCTCGCAGGTCTCGGACCTGGTGTCACGCATGCGCGAGCTGACGGTCCAGGCGGGAAACGGGGCGCTCGGGGACGAAGCGCGGTCCGCCATCCAGAGCGAGTTCGACCAGCTCGCCGAGGAGGTCACGCGAATCACGGAGGCCACAGAGTTCAACGGTCGGAAGCTCTTGAACGGGGACACCTCCGGGGCCGGCGCGGTCACGCTGCGGGACGGAACCGGCGGCAACGACGTCGTCCAGATCTCGATCCAGGATCACTCCGCCCAGGCCCTGAGTGTGGAGGGCCGCGACGTCAGCGATCCCTCCACTCTCGATGCACTGGACGACGCGCTCAGCACGATCTCGAGCACCCGCGCAGAGCTGGGCTCTGCAGAGAACCGCCTCGAGGCCGGCATCCGCAACCTGGAGACGGCCCGGGAAAACACCGCGGCCGCGAACTCACGGATTCGGGATGCCGACTTCGCCCAGGTTGCAGCCGAGCTGGCAGCAGGCCAGATCCTGGAACAGGCCTCGGTCGCGACGGCCGTGCAGTCGAACATCGCGGCTTTCACGGCGCTCGAGCTCCTGCGTTGAGCTCACGCCTCGGGGCCACCGGCGCCGGGACTCGCTGCATCCGGCCGGCGCTCGCGGCAGCGCTGCACGTGCGGATCGCCTAAGCTCTACGGGCGTGGAAACTGCGCGCGCGAAGTTCTCGCTGGGTCAGCTCGTCCACCACGTGCTGTTCGACTACCGCGGTGTGATCACGGATGTCGATCCCTCGTTCCAGCACTCAGAGGAGTGGTACGAGCAGGTCGCACTCAGCCGCCCTCCCAAGGACCAGCCCTGGTACCACGTGCTGGTGCACGACTCGGACACGATGACCTACGTGGCGGAGCGCAACCTGGAGCCCGACCTGAGCGAGGAGCCGATTCGCCACCCTCTCCTCTCGCAGTTCTTCGACGGATTCAGGGACGGGGGCTACGCCGCCAGCCGACCCGTGAACTGAAAATCCCAGTCCGGGCCTCCGGGCGGTGAATCTCCTGCCGGCCCCGCCGTCCAAGTCAGTAGCGACTGAACTCCTCCGTACACAGGGGCATCTGGCCGCGAATCCTCTCCTGTACCCTGCATTGCCCCGATGCGGTCAGGTGCCCCACCGGCGCCCGGCCAGCCGGGGCCAGATCCGGGGGTGTTGATGCCCGGCGGGCCGCAGCATAAGGTTTGGCCAACCAGACAGCCG
>DAOVBF010000276.1 GCA_030673955.1 Deltaproteobacteria bacterium | reverse complement strand
CGATCCCGTCACGATCGAGTTCATCGAAAAGGCCATTGCGGAGCGCGGCTTCGCGGAGGGCTGGGTCGTACCTGAGCCACCTGCAACGCGCTCCGGAAAGCGGGTGGCCGTGGTCGGCTCCGGGCCCGCCGGCCTCGCCGCAGCGGCGCAACTCAACCGCGCCGGGCACCTCGTCATGGTCTTCGAGAAGCACGATCGCGTCGGCGGCCTTCTGCGTTACGGAATTCCAGACTTCAAGCTCGAAAAGTGGACCATCGACCGCCGCATCGAGATCATGCAGGCCGAGGGGATCGAGTTCCGCACGAACGTCCACGTCGGTGTCACAGTCTCCGCTAAGTACCTGAAGGCCGAGTTCGATGCCTTACTCCTGGCCGGAGGGGCCGAGGCACCGCGCGATCTTCGGGTGCCGGGGCGGGAACTCGATGGCATTCACTTCGCGATGGATTTTCTCGAGCAGCAAAACCGTCGCACCGCAGGCGATGCGATCGACGAGGCCACCCCTATTCTCGCCTCGGGAAAGAACGTGGTTGTGCTGGGCGGCGGGGACACCGGCTCGGATTGCGTCGGAACAAGCCACCGGCAAGGCGCGAAAAAGATCTATAGCTTCGAGCTGCTCGAGATGCCGCCCGAGTCCCGCACGGTGGATACGCCGTGGCCGCTACATCCCCTCCCCTCGCAAATCCTGCGCTCCTCCACGTCGCACGAGGAAGGCGGTGTTCGGGATTGGGGCATCTCGACGACGCGCTTCAGCGGTCGCAACGGACGTGTCGAGAAGCTCCACGCGGTACGCATCCGCTTCGGAAACCCCGACCCCGAGACCGGTCAACGCAAGCTCGAGCCGACTCCCGGCAGCGAGTTCTCGATCGACGTGGATCTGGTTCTGCTCGCGCTCGGATTCGTCGGACCCGCCCAGCAGGGCCTGCTCGAAGAACTCGGCATCGAGCTCACGGAGCGTGGAAACGTGGCGACGCAGGGCTACGCGACGAGCGTGCCCGGAGTGTTCGCCGCGGGTGACACGCGGCGAGGCCAGTCTCTGGTCGTCTGGGCCATCGCAGAGGGACGCCAAGCCGCGGCTGAGATCGACCGCTACCTGCGATCACCTCGCCTGCGCTAGTCCTGCCTCTCGGTTTCCACAACGCGCGCAGGAAACCGCTGCGCCGGGTTTGACAGTAAAGGAGGGAGGGGGCTAGCTTGCCGTCAGCCAAAAGCAGAGGGAGGGGGGTCCGCTGCTCCGTAAGTACAGTGAGGTCTTCCGCACGCTCTGCGCGATTTCCGACATCACCCTCGTCGGACTGTGCTGGGGAGCGGCCTACCTGATCCGCTTCAACGCGGACTGGCTACCCGCTGCGCCGGGTCCTGCCGATGTGCGCGACTATGTCATCGTCGGACTCGGCGTGCTGCCGCTCTGGTACATTCTGCTCTGGCATCGCGGTCTTTACGAGCCGCGCCGCGGGCTCTCGCGCAGGGGGGACGAGTCGCGCAAGCTCGTCGAGGTCTCGACCTTCGGGACTCTGATCGTAGCGGCTGGCACCTTCTTCTGGCGGGAGGCTCCGATCTCGCGCCTCGTTCTGCTCATCTTCTGGCTACTGAGCTCAGCCGGGCTCGCGCTTTTCCGCGCCACACTGCGAAAGGGGCTGGCCGAGCTCCGCAAGCGCGGCTTCAACACTCGGAACGTTCTCATCGTGGGAACCGGAACCCTTGCGCGAGCGGTTTACGAACGCTTCCGGGACGATCCGGAGACCGGCTTCCATGTGATCGGCTTCCTGGGACCGTCCGTGGCGGGTCTGGGCGATCACACGCCGCCCAACCTGGGCAGCTTCGTCGACCTGCACGAGGTGGTCTCGTACCGCCAGGTGGACCAAGCCGTCATCGCCCTCGACCGGGACGACCCCGCCGACCCGATCAAAATGTTGCACGACCTGCACGACACCACGGCGGCCGTCCGGCTCGTGCCGGACCTGCTCGGCCTGCGTACGCTCCAGGCGGGAATCGAGGACTTCGCCGACCTGCCCATGATCCGACTGGTGGAGTCCCCCCTGGTGGGCTGGAGTCAGGTTCTGAAGCACGCGTTCGACTTCAGCGTGGCCTCGATCGGTTTGGTCCTCATCTCGCCGTTGCTGGCGGCGATCGCACTCGGAATCCGCTGGACGTCTCCGGGGGGGGCCGTGCTCTACCAACAGGAGCGCATGGGCTTGGACGGCAGGCTGTTCAGCATGCTCAAGTTCCGCACGATGGTCCCGAACGCCGAAGCGGAGACGGGGGTCCGCTGGGCGGAGCGGGACGATCCACGTCGCACTCGCTTCGGCGCGCTGCTTCGCACGTTGAGCCTCGACGAGCTTCCCCAGCTCTGGAACGTCGTGCGCGGCGACATGAGCTTGGTCGGGCCACGGCCTGAGCGGCCCGAGTTCATCCGCGCGTTCCGCAAGCAGATCCCGGGCTACATGCTGCGCCACAAGATGAAGGCCGGCATGACGGGATGGGCTCAGATCAACGGGTGCCGGGGTAACACCTCTATCGAGAAGCGGCTGGAGTACGACATCGACTACGCGCGCCGGTGGTCGCTGCTTTTCGATCTCAAGATCCTGGTGCTGACTTTCTTCAGGCTGTTCCGCGACCCGAACGCGTACTAGCGGGACCCGGGCGCGGGCGGCCGCGCCCACCCACCCTCCGCTCGCCTACGGCTCGCTGCGCGCATGCGCCGCTTGCGTACTGATAAGATCCCGGAGGCGGGCCGGGAC
>DAOVBF010000088.1 GCA_030673955.1 Deltaproteobacteria bacterium | reverse complement strand
GGGATCCAGGTGCCCACGCGCGAGGTGCACCATTCCGCGTAGGTTCGAGGCCCGGGCTTTGAGCGGACGGGGTGCACCGTCCGGGAAGCGGTCGAGCAACGCCTCCACTCGCGCGAACGCACCCTCGCGTTGCCAGGCCGTCGCGAGCGCCAGGCGCAGGAAAGCATCCTGGGGGTGACGCGCCAGCTCCCGTTCCAGCTGCTCGCGGTCGCCTGGCAGCGGCTGGGCCTGGTCGACCCTCCAGGCGGCAAAGAGCCCCCGGTCGTGACCTGGAAATGCGACGAAGCGCGCCCACTGGTCGAGCAGCGGTCCCGCCAGCAGACCCATGACTAAGAGCGCGGACGCCACATACGCCCCCTCGCGGACCCGCAAACGCAGCGCTGCAAGTAGCCCCGCGGCCCCGAGCACGACGAAAAGCCCCAGCCCCATCCGAGGGAGCAGCGCCAGCACCGCAAGTGCGGCCAGGATCCCGGGCCAGACAGGCGGATCCTGAAAACCCGTCAGGTGCCCGAGCTGGTGGCCCTGAAGGGGCAGGACACGCCCAAAGCCCGCCAACACGACCGCGACGGCCGCCACCAGCAGGCCCACACCGATCGCTCCACTCAGGAGCGTGATCAGCCAGAGCAGTGCCGGCAAGCTCTCGGGGAGCGCGAGCAGCGCCCGGCCGAACTCGGCGGGGTTGCGGAGGGCCTTCGCCGCTTCGAAGCGGACCGAGGGCGTTTTGGGAGCGAGCAGCAGGGCTCGCGCGGCCATGTCCGGCGCCCCCCCATTGTCCCGGGCCTTCTCCAGTAACGCCCAGGCGAGCAGCGGAAGCTCCGTGTAGCCTCGGTCCCGTAGCGCCGCCTCCGCTTTGCCGACGCGCTCCATGGCGTCGAGGCTGACGCTGCGTTCTGGACGAGGGCCCGGCCCCCGCGGGACCTCCAGCGGATCGGCGCGACTGACATCCGCGGCCGCAGGACAGGACGGCCCGGCCACCAGCCATATGCTGAGCCCGAAGCAAATAAGCCAACTCATGCGCGCGCTCGGTTGAAGTCCCTCGCCTCCGAGGCGGAAGAGGGATCTGTTTCCTCTTCGGACGCGCCGATGAGGCACTGAAGGTGCGCGTCGTCGAGCGGGTCAGGAGCCCCGCCGCAGCGCCGAGCGTCTGCGGAACGTGGCCCGAAGTGCAGCGAGCTCTGGGCTGCGCAGCCCGTAGAGCGAGGCCAGGTACACGCCCGCGCCGACGGCGACGTGGAGCGCGAGCAGCGCCAGACCCAGGCTCGAGGCCCGGCGCGGGATGGGTAGGATTTGCTGGAGCCCCCAGACCGCGCCCGCCAGCGCGACGCCTGCGACCCCTAGGCGCAGCCAACGTCCAAGCTCGCCACGCCCGAGCAGACCCCCGTAGAGGCGATGGGTCGCCACGACCAGGTAGATGGCATTGGCCAGGGACGCGATCGAGGCAGCCAGCGCCAGGCCCGCAAAGCCCATATCCGCCACGGTCCAGGCGTGCTGGAGCGCCACGAATCGGGCGGGCAGCGGTCCCCACGGGAGTGGGCCGATCAGGGCGAGCGAGGCGAGCACGTTCACAATCAGACTCACGACGGCGGCCCGGGCCGGTGTACGCGTGTTCTCGTGCGCGACGCAGAGGTTCACGTAGATGCGCGAGACGGTGATGGGCACCAGTCCGAGGGCGTAGAAGAAGAGCGCCTCGGCACAGCCCACGACCGCGGCCTCGCCGAAGACCTCGCGGTTCCAGGAGAAGAGTGTCGCGAAGATGGGCTCCCGGAGGAGCAAAAGACCCACCGTTGAGGGCAGCGCCAGGGCCAGCGCCAACCCGAGCGCCCCGGAGAAGGCCTGGCTGAGCCCCGGGCGATCCTGCGTCTTCGCCAGACGCGAGAATGTCGGGAGGCTCGCCGTCCCGATCGCGACCACGAACACGCCCAGCGGGAACTCGATCAGCCGACCGGCGTAATAAAGGTAGGAGACCGCACCGTCCCCCTCGAAGGACGAGAGC
Source organism: Deltaproteobacteria bacterium (assembly GCA_030673955.1). Lineage (GTDB taxonomy): Bacteria > Myxococcota_A > UBA9160 > SZUA-336 > SZUA-336 > SMWZ01. Next base: position 4,008 of record DAOVBF010000088.1, on the reverse strand, counting down.
AAGCGCGAGACCAGGACGTTCAGCTGAAAGACCGATGCCCCGAGCACCGCCGGGGCCATCAGAACCCCCAGCCGACGCATCGCGGGATGTCCCGGTGCGATCACAGGCTGTGGCGTCAGTCCCCGTGCGCGGAGCGGCGGCACCTGGAGGGCACACTGCAGGATGCCCGCGAGCACTACGGCCACGCCCAGAGACAGGATGGGCGTAGCGAAAAAGGGGCTCGCGGCGAGAGCGGCGGCAATCAGGCACAGGTTGAGCAGCACCGGGGCGATGGCCGGCGCCAAGAAGTGGCCGACGGCGTTCAACGCGCCCATCGCCACCGCGACCAGGATCAAGAACAGGATATAGGGGAAGCAGAGGCGCAGCAGCGTGACGCACAGCTCGTGTTTGCCGGGCTCGAGGGCAAAACCCGGGGCGAAGAGATGAACGAGCGGGCCCGCAAGCAGGATCCCCCCGATGGTGATGAGCAGCCCGACACCCGCGCCGAGCGTCCACGCTGCGTTGAACACCCGCCGGGCCTCTTCCCGTGAACGCTGGAGCCAGCCGGTGAAGATGGGCACGAACGAGACGGTGAGGGAGCCCTCGCCCACGAGGCGCCGAAACAGATTGGGGATCATGAAGGCAATGAAGAACGTGTCGGTCGCGGCCGCGGCGAAGGTGTTTGCCAGGATGACATCGCGCACGAGGCCGAGAACGCGGCTCGCCAGGGTGGCGCCGCCCACCACGCCGGCCGAGCGCGCCACGCCGGAGAGGCCCCCTGTTGACAGGGAGCTGTCCTCGGGGTATCTAGCGGCGTCCTCGGAGGAGCCCATGGCGCATCACGCCTCTGCCAAGAAACGCCACCGCCAGTCGCTTCGACGGCGCGAGCGCAATCGCCACCAGCTATCCGGCGTGCGCAACGCGGTGCGCAGGGTCCGCCGAGCTGCGGCACGAGGGGATGCCGACCTCGAGACGCAATTCCGCGGGGCCGAGCGCCTCCTACGCAAGGCCGCAACCAAGGGCGCGATGCACCGCCAGACCGTTTCCCGCACCGTTTCGCGTCTCCACAAGCTCCTGAAGAGCACCGGATAAGCGCTCTTCACGAGCAGACGGCCAGCACCAGCCGCTCGATCGCCAGACGGGGGCTCAGCGAGACACCCCCCTTCAGTGCCTCGTCTGTGCGTCGGATGGCAGCCAGACAGCTCCGCAGGCGGCGTGAATCGAAGCAGCGGGCCTGCTCGACCAGCTTCTCTGCCGTGTACGGATGGACGGAGAGCTTGCGCTGAACCTCCCGCGGATCGAGAGGTTTGCACTCGCTCGCCCGCATCAGACGACGGAAGTGGTTCGCCAGCGCGGCCAGCATCGTCAGCGGAACCTCACCCTGATCCAGGAGCTGGGCCAGGGTGCGCAGCGACGTGCCCGTCTTGCGCTGGCCGATGGCATCCGTGAGCTCGTAGAGCGCGCGGGGCCGGAGCTGCCCGGTGACCTCGGCCACATCGTTGGACGTCACCTCGGTACGCTCCCCCACGTAGAGACAAGCCTTGTCCACCTCCGCAGCCAGACGATCGAGATTCCCGCCCACCAGTTCCAGCAGGGCCCCCGCCATCCCCCGCGCCGCGCGCTTGCCCCCCTCTCCTACGCGGGCCTCGATCCACTTGCGCAGCTCCGCGGGGCGCTGGGGACCCGAGCAGGCAATGAACTCGCCCTTGCGGGTGACTTGCTTAACCCACTGAAGGCGTCGATCGACCTTCTCGGCCTCGAGCAGCAAACACGTGGTGGGCACGGGATCCTCGAGGTAGGCCAGCAGTTCTCCCTCGAGGAACCGGGCTGCCCGCCGGTCCGAGACGCCCCGGACGATCACCAGTCGACGGCGCGCGAGCACGGGAAGCGTGCGGGCCGCCGCGATGATCTGCCCGGGGTCGGTTGCGCGGCTCGCGAGATCGAAGCGGTCCTCGTTGAACTCCGGCGTCGCGTCGGCCAGCACCCGTGAGCGGATCTCGGCCACGGCGGGGTCCCGCAGTGTTCCCTCCGCACCCACCACGAGCACAACCGGTGGGATCGCGGCGTCGGCCTCAGAACTTCTGGAAGAGCTCATCGTGGATCCTCCCCGCAAACTCTGAGGTAAGGCGACGCAGAGCCTGCTCCTTGTTGCTCTCGTAGACCTGTGCGTCGGGGCTCGTGAGGAAGTTCTCCCTCAGCCGGAGGCCCGTATGCCTCCACACCTCCTCCTGTGTCGCAGCGCGTACCACCGATACGTCAAGGGTAACATCCAACCTGTCCTCGAGTGTCAGCGCCACAGACGAGAACGCGCTGGGCGTCACCTCCAGCTCACGCACCACACCCTTGAGAACCAGATCCGCGACCCCGGCGTCGCCTTCATAAACCGGCTCGAGCACGCCGCGCCGCGCGAATTCCTCCACGAGCGCGTCGCCGAGCATGCGCTCGAATCCAGGCTCCGAGCTCTCGTTCTCGAGCAGCTCGATCCCGATGCGCCGAACGTCGGGCCCGAAGACGCGGCTCGGATCGACGGGGCGGTAGCCGCAGCTGAGCAAGGCCAGGAAGAGCAGAAGAGCACTCGAGCGGACTAGCGGGGCCGAACGCACGCTAGAAATACTGCAGCTGAACCATCATCTGGCGTTCGAGCCGCGGGATGGCGCTGCGGAGGGCAAAGATCACCACGTGGTCGCCGGTTTCGATCACATCATTTCCCGCGGGGATGATCACGTCATCGCCACGCACGATCGCACCGACAATCGCATCTTTGAAGTCGGCATCGCGCAGCGGTTTTCCGACGAGCTCCGAGGTCTCGAGCGCGACGATCTCGAGCGCCTCGGCCGCCTCCTCTCCCACCGCTGTCACGGATACGACCTTCCCCTTGCGGATGAAGTGCAGGATCGCCGAGACCGCCGCCCGGTTGGGACTCACAACCGCATCGATCCCGATCGCCGAGACCAGCGGCACGTACGAGGGTTTGTTCACCAGCGCCATCACCTTGCCCGCGCCCGACCGCTTGGCGAAAAGTGCCGACAGAATATTGTCTTCGTCATCGCGCGTGAGTGCCAGGAACGCGTCAGCGCTCTCGATGTTCTCCTCTCGCAGCAGGGCCGCATCGGTCCCGTGCCCCTGGAGCACGACGCCGCGCTTGAGATTCTCCACCAGATACTTGCAGCGCTCTGCGTCGGGCTCAATGATCTTGGCCGTCACGTCTTCTTCGGCATCCAGCAAACGCGCGAGGTAGTACGTGGTGTTCCCGCCTCCGCTGATCACGATGCGACGCGGCGGAATGCTCTTCTTCCCGAGCAGCTCGGCGAGCGCGGCGAGCGCGTCGGGGCGACCCGCGGCATAAAGGGTGTCCCCTTGTCGGATTTGGGTCTTGCCATCCGGAATCAGCAGCGCTTCGTCGCGCGAGACCGCAACGATGTTGCACTCGATCTCGAGCTTGGGCTTGAGGTCGGCAAGCACCACGCCCACCGCGTCACAGGGCTCGTCCACCGTGAAGACGACCACCTGGACGCGCCCGCCCGCGAACTCGAAGACCCCCACCGCACCGGGCGCCTTGAGCGTCTTCAGGATCGTGTGGGCGGCCTCCTCCTCGGGATTGATATTCAGGTCGAGGGGGTCGTCCCCGAAGATGCCCGGCACGGCCGCTGCCAGATCGGGATCACGTACACGCGCGATCTTCGTCGGGATCACGCTCTCCTGCGCAGCAACCAGGCACGCGATCAGGTTCACCTCATCGCAGTCCGTGACGGCGATCAGCATCTCCGCATTGTCGAGACCCGCCTCACGCAGCACCCTCGGGCTCGCGCCGCTCCCGTGGACAACCTGCACGTCGACCGCCGTGCGAAGCTGACGCAGGCGCTCTTCGCTGGCCTCCACCAGCACGACGTCTTTGTTCTCCGCCGCCAAGCGAGCGCAAAGCGTCGTCCCGATGTCGCCACCCCCAATCACCAGGATGCTCACGGCCGCGGATTATAGGCTCAAGGCGAGGGATCGGCGAGCGCACCTGTCAAACAGGTAAGAACTCGC
>DAOVBF010000129.1 GCA_030673955.1 Deltaproteobacteria bacterium | reverse complement strand
CCCCCCATAAGTCATCCACCGCCCTCTCCGACCCTTTGAGCGGCCTCCGACGCAAAGCGCCGGGGGCCGTTTTCGTTATGCACCTCCCGCGGCGCGTTACGATCCGCGCACGATTGTGCAGAACTCTCCCATGATGCCGAGAATGTTGCGGGTGTAGTGGTCGACGGAGTTGATCTGGGTGATCCCACCGGCCTTGGCCGCCGCCTTGATGCTCGCATCACCCGTGGCCACGAGTCCCAGAATGGACTCCGCGCACGCGCGACCTTCCTTCGCGCCGACCCGTCCGCCGGCGTCGATGGGCCCGTAGACCTCCGTGAAGAGCAGTCCCATCGCGGGAGAACCGACGCCCCCATATCCGACTGCGATGCAGCCAGAAAGGATTACGGCTCCCGCAGCCAGCGCCAGGGCAGTTCGAAGCTTACTCATGCAATTCCCCCCTTTTTCGTGTTCGGCTGCGCTCGCGATGAGGCAGCCGCGCATAGTGAACGACACTGGGCGCGCCTTTTCAAGTGGGTAGAGTGAGGAAAGAGCGCGTTAGAGGACTAGACGGTCCACCATTCGCGAGAGCTGCTTCAGATTGCGGCACTCCTCGGCAACATCGCAGTACGGCAGGTACTTGTCCATCACGCTGTCGCCGAAGCCCCAGGCACCGGGAGACTCGGGGTTGATCCAGATCAGATTCCGGGCCTTCTTCTGGATCTCCCGTAGACACCAGACGCGCGGTTCGCTGTAGTTGTTCCGGGCGTCGCCGATCACGAGCACCGTCGTGCGATGATCCACCGCCGCAAGGAAATCCCTCCAGAAGGTGAAGAAGGCCATCCCGAAGTTGGAGCGCGTGTAGGGGTTGATCACGTCGCCGCCATCCAGCGCCAGGTCGATCGCGTTATAGACGTCGTTGTCCCGGAACAGCGATGTCACCTCGCCGAGCTCCGCCACGAATACGAAGCTGCGGATCTTGGTGAAGGCCTCCTGCAGGCTGTAGGTGAACTGGAGCATGAAACGGCACACGTTCGAGACCGAGCTCGAAATGTCACACAGAATCGCGAGTTTCGGCTTTTCCCTCTTGCGTTGCCTGAAGACCAGCGCGAACGGGACTCCACCGTGCACCAGATTTCGCCGCATGGTCGATTTGAGGTCGAACTTGCCCTTGCGCTCGCGGCGGCGCCGCATCGAGATGACGCTCTTGAGCTTCTGCGCGAGGCGCTCGACGACCTCGCGCATCTTGCGGATGTCCTCCTCGGTCAGGTTGTAGAAGCTCTTCTCCTCCAGACTCTGGCGGCGAAAGCGCTCCAGATAGTCGTGGTTCTGCTTGTCGAGCTCGAGCTCCGTGAACCCCCGAACCGCGCGCCGCACGGCGTCCTGCACCGCCTTCATGAGCTGCGCCAGCTCCTGGACTCTCTCCTCCGCAAGGCCCTGCTCGCGCAGGCGCTCGAGCAGCTCCCGCAGCTCCTCCCCGGCGCCCTCGAAGCCCATCTGCTCCAGGATCCGCCGACTGAAGAAGCCGATCTGCAGCATGTTCTGGATCCCCTCGACGCCGGTCTCCTCTCCGGACTGCCGGATGAGCTGCTCGAGCTGATTGGTGTCCAGGCCGAGAAGGCTCTGGGCCAGGGCGGAGAGGTCGAGATCCATGTTCTCCAGGACCTCGCGCAGTGCGCCGAGGATCTCGTCCAGATCGAAGTCCGGCCCCATGCCCGCGAGCGCCTGGGCCAGCTGGTCGCGCAGGAGGTCGTGAAAACCGGACCAGAACAGGTCGAAGAGGCGATCGTAGGTGGGGATGTCGTCGGAGCGCTTCACCATGGTGGTGCGCAGCGCGTCCTTGAAGAGCTCCCGCTCATCGAGCGACATCTCGTCGAGCGCCACGAAGGCATCCAGCGCCTCCGCCGTCGAGACGCGTACACCTGCCTTGCGGAGCAGATTCGTGAACTCGACTACTTTCTTCTGCATGCGGACTCGCGTCCCGTTCTCTCGACGGGCGCTAGTGGAGCACGCTCTTCTTGACGCCGGCGGGGCTGGGCGAGACGGGCTGCGCTGCCTGCGCGCGCGCCTCCGTCGCCTTCTGGGCAAGCAGCTTATTGAGCTCGGCCTGGGCTTTTCGGATGTCCCCCTGGTGCTTGAGGATCACGCTCATGGTCTCAGCCACCAGCTCGGCGTCCAGGGTATCCGCATTCAGGGCGATGATCGCCCTCGCCCAGTCGAGCGTTTCGCTGATCGAGGGCGTCTTCTTGAGATCGAGCTTGCGAACGCGCTGGATCAACGCCACCACGTCCCGCGCGAGCCGCTCATCGATCCCCGGTACCTTGAGATTGAGGATGGCGAGCTCCTCCTCCTCGCTAGGGAAATCGATGTAGAGGTGGAGGCAGCGGCGCTTGAGCGCGTCGCTCATCTCGCGGGCGTCGTTGGAGGTCAGAAAGACGAGCGGCAGGTGGACGGCCTGGATCGTGCCGATCTCGGGGACGCTCACCGTATAGTCCGACAGCACCTCGAGCAAGAAGGCCTCGAACTCCGGATCGGATTTGTCCACCTCGTCTACGAGCAGAAGGACCTGTCGCTCGGAGGTGATGGCCTTGAGCAGCGGCCGCGGCACGATGAAGCGCTCGCTGAAGAAGACGTCATCCTGCCCCCCGATCCGCTCGGCGGCCTCATTGAGCGTCGAGGCACCGGCGATGACCTCTCCGATCTTGTCGCGCAGCATCTGGGTGTAGAGAAGCTGCTTCGAGTACTCCCACTCGTAGAGCGCCTTCGACTCGTCGAGCCCCTCGTAGCACTGCAGCCGGATCATGGGCAGGTTGAGGGCCCCCGCCACGACCTTGCCGAGCTCGGTCTTGCCCACCCCCGCGGGGCCTTCCACCAGCACGGGCTTTTGGAGCTTCACGGCCAGAAATACCACCGTCGCAATGTTCTTGTTGCAGATGTAGCGCTGGTCTAGAAGCCCCTTCTGAACATCCTCCACGCTGTCGAACATGCTGTCTTCCTTTTCTAACCCGGGACGCGCACGACGTCGCCTGCCGCGGACAGGCGGGCTGTCCGCCGCTAGGGCGCGCCCGCCGCCAGGCGTGAGGGCTTCTCGTGCGCCTGTGCCGTGGCTCGGGCCCGCAGGTCCTCCAGCCACTCCCGCCGCATCCGTTGGTAGCGGATCCCGTATTCGACGATCATCTGCCGGTATGGGTCGGCCTCTTTTTCTTCCATCCGCTTTAGAAAGCTCTCGAGCTCCGCGATGCGGCGATCGACGTCCTCGAGCTTCTGGCACGCCTGGGCGATGACCGTCGCTGGGTCCAGCTGCCGGAAGAAGCTGCACTTCTGCAGAAAGCCGTACCTCCAGAAGAAGTCGTACGGGGCGGGCTCCGCCTCCGGGTCGGCCGATTCGAGCCAGCGGAAGAAGGCCACCTCGCCCCGCCTCGTGACGCGGTAGAGATGCTTGGTGGGACTGCGGCGCTGCTCGATGACCTGCTTCTTGATCCAGCCGCGCCGCTCGAGCCGGGACAGCGCGGGGTAGAGCTGCCCATCGTTGAGACCGAGATTCTCGGAGAAGGTCTCCAGCAGCTGCTTCTTGATGGAGTAGCCGTGCGTGGGCTCATCCATCAGAACGCCAAGAATCATGTACTCCAGCGGCATACTTAGCTCATCAAGTTCAACAGATGCCCGAGCTTATCTCGCTTCGTTCTGAGGTAGGCCAGGTTCTTGTCCGTTGGGAGGATCTCGAGCTGAACCCGCTCCACGATCTCGAGCCCGTAGCCCTCCAGCCCCGCACGCTTGGCGGGATTATTGGTGAGCAGCCGCATCTTGCCGACGCCCAGATTGCCGAGGATCTGAGCGCCCACACCGAAATCACGCGCGTCGGCCGGAAAGCCCAGACGCTCGTTGGCCTGGACCGTATCCAGACCCTCGTTGTCCTGCAGGGCGTAGGCTTTGATCTTATTCGCGAGCCCGATGCCGCGACCCTCCTGCCGCATGTAGAGGAGGACACCGCACCCGTCCTCCTGAATCATCTTGAGCGCCGCTTGAAGCTGTTCCCGACAGTCGCAGCGCTGCGAGCCGAACGCGTCCCCGGTCAGGCACTCGCTGTGCACGCGCACGAGGGTCGGAATCTCCGACCGGATCTCGCCCCGCACGAGGGCGATGTGGTCGACGTGGTCGATCTCGTTCTTGAAAACAATGGCCCGGAAGTCGCCAAACACCGAGGGCAGCCTCGCCTCTGCCGCTCGGTAGACGTGGCTCTCGGTGCGCATGCGGTACTTGATCAGATCCGCGATCGAAAGGACGCACAGCCCGTGGCGCGCTGCGAAGGCGCGCAGCTCGGCCATCCGGGCCATCGTGCCGTCGTCGTTCATGATCTCGCAGATCACCCCGGCGGGGCGCAGGCCCGCCAGCCGTGCGAGATCCACCGCCCCCTCCGTCTGCCCCGTCCGGCGCAGCACGCCGCCATCCTTGGCGATCAGTGGAAAGACGTGGCCCGGGCGAGAGAGATCCGCGGGGCCGCTCTTCGGGTCGATCGCGACCTGAATGGTGCGGGCGCGGTCCGCCGCCGATATCCCGGTGGTCACCCCGTGCCGAGCTTCGACGGAGACGGTGAAGGCCGTGCCGAACGGCGTGGTGTTGACCGCGTCGGGCACCATCATCTGAAGGTCGAGCTCTTGCGCGCGCTCTCGGCTGAGTGCAAGGCAGATCAAGCCGCGGCCGTACTTGGCCATGAAGTTGATCGCCTCGGGCGTGACCTTCTCGGCGGCCATGCAAAGATCGCCCTCGTTCTCGCGCTCCTCGTCGTCCACGAGGATGATCATGCGGCCGGCGCGGATCGCCTCGAGCGCCAGCTCCACACGGCGCATCGCGCTCTGCGGGTCCTCTTCAG
>DAOVBF010000124.1 GCA_030673955.1 Deltaproteobacteria bacterium | reverse complement strand
GGCGTTTCGGGTATGCGCGACCCGGACACGAGATCGAAGCCGTGGTGGCGCGCGTCGAGGTCATCGGTCGTCAGCGGTCGCCGCCCGAAGCGCCGATCGAAGCGCCGCGCGAGCTGCCGCGGGCCGGGCGGACGACGTGCCTCTGGACGAATGGCGGCTTCGTGGCCGACGTGCCGGTTCTGCAGCGCGAAGAGCTGGCTCCGGGTCGGCGGGTGGCGGGGCCGGCCCTGATCCTCGAAGCCACCGGCACCATCGTCGTCGATGCCGGTTTCGATCTCGCGATGGATACATACGGCCGCATCTTGCTCGAGGATCGCGAGGGACGCCCCGCGCACGACCACGTCGGAACCCTTGTCGACCCGGTCCAGCTCGAGATCTTCAACAACCTCTTCATGTCGATCGCGGAGCAGATGGGCACCGTACTGCGTCGCACGGCCCTCTCGACGAACATACGTGAGCGACTCGACTTCTCGTGTGCGATCTTCGACCCGGAGGGTGGCCTCGTCGCGAACGCGCCACACATCCCCGTCCATCTCGGAGCCATGGGCGAGACGGTGCGCGCCGTGCGAGAGGCCTTTCCCGAGCCGCGTCCCGGCGATGTGTTCGTGTCCAACGACCCCGCTGCGGGCGGTTCCCATCTGCCCGACATTACCATCGTGACTCCGGTACATGATGTGCACGGTGAGATCCGTTTCTTCTGCGCGAGCCGGGGCCACCACGCAGACATCGGTGGCAGCACACCCGGCTCTATGCCGCCGTTCTCACGAACCCTCGAGGAGGAGGGGGTGGTGTTCCGCCCAACCCGGATCGTTCAAGCGGGCGCGCTGGATGAAGCGGGCATCCTGGCAGCGTTGAGCGCCGGACCGTATCCCGCGCGGAGCCCGCGCGATAACCTTGCCGACATCGAGGCGCAGATCGCAGCCAACCGCACCGGCGAACGTCTGCTCCAGGAACTGGTCACGCGCTACGGGCTGGATAGCGTGCTGGCCTACATGCAGCACGTCCAGGACAACGCTGCTGCCAAGGTCGCCGAGGCGATCGCGAAACTTCCCGATGGAGAGCATCGCTTCGAGGACGCGCTTGATGATGGGACCCCCATCTGTGTCACGCTACGTATCCGTGGCGACCGTATGCTGGTCGACTTCGAGGGGACGGGCCCGGAAGTGGCGGGCAATCTGAATGCGCCGCGGGCGGTGACGATCGCGGCAGTGATCTACGTATTGCGAGCGCTCGTAGGCGAAGCGATCCCGCTCAACAGCGGCTGCCTGCGGCCTGTGGAGATTCGGGTTCCCGATCCTTCAACGCTTTCGCCGTCGCCGGGACGTGCCGTGGCCGGCGGCAACGTCGAGACTTCGCAGCGTATCGTGGATGTGCTGCTCGGAGCCATGGGTCGGCTGGCCGGGAGTCAGGGCACCATGAACAATTTCACGTTCGGGGACGCGCGCTTTGGCTACTATGAGACGATCGGGGGAGGCGCAGGTGCAGGGGAGGGCTTCGACGGCGCCTCCGGCGTGCACACGCACATGACCAACACCCGAATCACGGATCCGGAGATTCTCGAGGCGCGCTTTCCGGTGCGCCTGTGTGAGTTCGCGCTGCGACGCGGCTCGGGTGGTCGCGGACGTTGGGGCGGCGGCGATGGCCTCGTGCGGGAGATCGAGTTTCTGCGTCCGATGCGGATCTCTATCTTGTCCGAACGACGCGAGCGGGCGCCCTTCGGTCTAGCCGGCGGCACGCCCGGGGCGCGGGGGCGAAACCTGCACAACGGCCACGCGCTCGGGGGCAAGGTCACGCTGGATGTGGACGCGGGAGATCGCGTCCGCATCGAGACGCCGGGAGGTGGCGGCTTCGGATCCGCCGGCCCATGACCGACGCAGCCCTCGGCTTCATCGTTCACCCGACCAGCCGCGTGCGGCGCCGCCGTGCGGTGGTGCAGCTCTTCGGGCGACTCGCGAGCGGAGAGGCGTTCCTGGTCGAGGACGAGCGCTTCGAGCCCTACTTCTTCGTGAACGAGAGGGGTGCGGCGCTGCTCGAGGACGAGCGGGAGATTCGCATTGAGCCCACCGCGCATCGCGACCTCGCCGGAAGACCGGTTCGGCGCGTTGTCGTGCCCCTGCCCGGCGTCGTGCCGAGGCTGCGTCGCAAGCTGGAGGCGGGCGGTGGCGCGGCGCTGGAGGCCGACATCCGTTTTCCCTACCGCTACCTGATCGATCAGGGGCTTCGGGCTGCGATCACGATCGAGGGCGAGTCCGAACGCCTGCCAACCGGGCTCTTGCGCTACCGCAACCCCGAGCTCCAGCCGTCGACACACCGGCCGGAGCTCGTGCTTCTCTCGCTCGACATCGAGACCACGCCCGACGCCTCGCGCTTGTTCTCGGTGGCCCTGGTCGGACCGAATGTGGACGAGGTCCACCTCGTCTCCGAGCGACCGGTGTCCGGCGCACAGCATTACCCAGACGAGCGCGCCCTACTCATCGCGATCGCGGCGCGGGTGCGCGAGCTCGATCCGGACGTGCTGACCGGTTGGAACGTCATCGACTTCGACCTGCGTGTCCTCGTGCGGCGCGCCGAGGAGCTCGGCCTTGCCTTCGAGCTCGGCCGTGCCCCCGGCGAGGTCGAGTTTCAACGCGATGCCCGCTTCGCGCGGCGGCCCCGTGCAGAGGTCCGCGGCCGGCAGGTCCTCGACGGACTGGCCCTCGTGCGCGACGCCTTCATTCCGCTCGAGGATTACCGACTCGAGACGGCCGCGCAGACGCTGCTCGGGCGCGGCAAGCTTCTTGCCGAGGAGGGAAGGGATCGCGCGCAGGAGATTGCCCGCCTCTACCGGGAGGAGCCCGCCGCGCTCGTGGCCTACAACCGCGAGGACGCGCGGCTGGTGCTCGAGATTCTGCAGCGCGAGCGCTTGGTCGAGCTGGTGGTGGAGCGCAGCATCCTCTCGGGCATGCAGCTCGATCGCGTCGGTGCGAGTATCGCCTCGTTCGATCTGCTCTACCTCCCGGATCTGCGCCGAACCGGTCGCGTCGCGCCGTCGGTTCAGGCCGATCGCGAGAAGCCAGCGGTGCAGGGCGGTGCGGTGCTCGAGTCGCACCCGGGGCTCTTCGCCAACGTAGCCGTCTACGACTTCAAGAGCCTGTATCCGAGCCTGATCCGCACTTTCAATCTCGATCCGGTCGCACATGCCGAAGCGGGCTCTGATGCGATCGTCGCTCCGAATGGGGCGGCGTTCTCGCGCGAAAGAGCGCTCCTGCCGGAGATTCTGAAAGGGTTCTTTGCGCGCCGTGCGGAGGCGAAGAGCCGCGGAGACCGGCATGCGGACCTCGCGATCAAGATCATGATGAACGCGCTCTTCGGAGTCCTGGGCGCGGCGTCCTGCCGCTTCTTCGATCCCGATATCGCCAATGCCATCACCGGCTTTGGGCAACAGACGCTGCGCTGGACCCGGGACGCCTTCCAGGCCGAGGGCTATCGCGTGCTGTACGGGGACACGGACTCCGTTTTTGTTGCATTGGATCCCGACGCGAGCCTGACGGAGGTGCGCACAACGGCTCTCGACCTGCGCGCCCGTGTCGAGCGTGAGATCGCTGACCGCGTACGGCGCGAGTACCGCGTGGAGCCGCGCCTCGAGCTCGAGCTCGAGCGTATCTATGAGCGGTTCCTACAGCCCCGAGTCCGCGGGGGGCGCCAGGGCAGCAAGAAGCGCTACGCCGGGCTTGTCTCGGGAGAGATCGAGATCGTGGGACTGGAGGCGATCCGACGTGATTGGCCCGCTGTGGCAGGCCGGCTTCAGCATGCGATGCTGGCGCGTGTCTTCACCGACCAGCCGGTGGTTCCGATCGTGCGGGAAACGGTGTCCCGTGTCATGGCAGGTGAGCTCGATTCGGAGCTCGTGATCCGCAAGGGGCTTCGCAAGGGCTCGGCCGATCGTTACACGGCGACGACGCCCCCGCACATCCAGGCGGCGCGGAAGGCGGGCTCTGCGGCCGAGCGCGTGGTGCGCTACGTGATCGCGCGCACCGGTCCCGAGCCCGTGCTACCCGGGCGACCCTTTCCATCGGAGATCGATTACGCGTACTACGTGGAGAAGGTGCTCCGCCCGGTGGCCGACGCGATTCTCTGTCACCTGGGACAGAGCTTCGACGAGGCACTGGGCCGGCCGAGACAGCTCAGTTTGCTGTGAGGTGCCAGGTTTCGGTAACGGCGACTCCGGAGAGTGTCTCAATGCGGGCCGTCACGTGATGGTCTCCATCCTTGAGCTGGGTCTGGAGCTGGCCTTTCCGCTGGCCTTCCCATTCGGCATAGACCTCCTTCTGCCCGTCGAGGAAGATCCAGCCGACCTCGAGACCCTCGGAGGATGTCGCGCGCACGCGGAGCTTGGTTCGACCCGGAAAGCCAACCCGCTCGAGGATGACGGCCGGCGGCACCACCTCCACATGCTCCTCCGGAATGGGCACTTCGACATGACGCTGGACGCCGGGTCCCCGGAGCGTGACGGCGACCGACTCGACCTCACCCGAGAGAGGAAGCTCCTTCTTCGCGGTCGCGTTCGGGGCCAGCTCCTCGATGGTGCTCGCCGCTCCGGGCACGGCGATATGAATCCCGCTCAGCCCGAACTCCCCCAGGTTTTGGAGTGTGACCTCGACGCGATCCACCGCTGAGCGCTCAATACTGATCTCGATCTCGGGGACGTGATACGTGACGTGTAACATGAGGCGCTGGGACTGGAGCGGACGCGCTCCGCTGGCGACGTGCACGGTCACCGGCTGCAGGGGGGCGGAGAGCCCTTCCGGTGGAGTGAACTCGATCTCACCCCTTGCGACCCCGCCCCCTGCCAAATCTCCCAGCGCTAGGAGTGGGCTGCCGAGATAGTCCGTCGGTGCCTCGAGTGTGGCCCAGGCGTTCGGGATCGCGAAGTCGTTCGGATTCCTGACTTGCAGGTGAAGCCTC
>DAOVBF010000171.1 GCA_030673955.1 Deltaproteobacteria bacterium | reverse complement strand
TAGAGGGTCCCACTTCTATCGGCACGTCTTTGCTTGGACCATCTTTCGTGTCAGTCGAATGAACCGTGCCGGCCCGCGCCGCTCGCGAACCGTTGCGCGCCGGCCCGCGTCTCGCCGGATCGGATCACCTCGAGCCCCAGGCGCGTCTCGTTCAAGAGCGCCGCCTCGAGTCCGAGGTTCCACTGCTGGTAGGACGAGAGCCGATCGTTGCGAAGGCAGCGCTGCGGGAACTTCGCGAGGTCCTTCCCCAGCGCGACGGCTACCTCGAGGGCCTGGCCCGGCTCGACGACGCGATTGGCGAGGCCCATCCCCGCGGCTTCCTCACCGGACACGCCGCGTCCGGTGAGAATCATGTCGAGCGCGTGACTGTGGCCGATGAGGCGTGCGAGGCGGATCGTGCCTCCGTCCATGAGCGGCACGCCCCAGCGTCGGCAGTAGACACCGAAGACCGCATCGCGCGCAGCCACACGCAGATCGCACCAGAGCGCGAGCTCGAGCCCCCCGGCGACGGCATGGCCCTCGACCGCGGCAATCACGGGCTTCGAGAGGAGCATGCGTGTGGGGCCCATGGGTCCGTCGCCGTCTTCGGCGACGCGATTCGCCCGCCCCTCCGCGACACCCTTGAGGTCAGCGCCGGCACAGAACGCGCCCCCGGCGCCGTTCAACACCGCACTACAGAGCTGATCGTCGGCATCGAAGCGCCGGAACGCCTCGGCCAGCGCCTCCGCCGTGGGACGGTCGACGGCATTGCGAACCTCGGGACGATCGATCGTCACGATGGCGACGGGTCCGTCGGTCTCATAGCGAACGGTGCTCATGCCTTGCTCTCCTTTTGCGACGGGGCGCGCTTGCTGCGACTCCCGTAGTCCTCGAAGGGATCATCGCGCTCGCGCACGGCCTCGCGAAAGCCGATCTCCTGTGCGCGCTTAACGAAATCGAGTCCTTCCTGGGTATGGCGGGCGATGCCGTCAAAGAGTGTACCGAGCAGCCGGCTCGAGGCGAAGCCCATGCTCTCGACGCTCTGGTTGCAGAGCAGCTTCAGCATCACCAGCTGGTTCGTCGGCACCCTGGCCATGCGCTTCGCGAGCGCTAACGCGCGCGCTTGCAGCTCGTCGTCCGGTACCGCCTCGAGGATCAACCCGATGCGTGCCGCTTCCTGCGCGGGGATCTCATCGCCGGTCAGGAGATACCGTTTCGCCCTCTCGAGCCCCATCCGGAAGACCCACATGGCCGTGGTCGGCGTGCCCCAAACGCGAGAGGGCGGATAGCCGAAGACCGCGCCCTCGCCCGCGAGAATCAGGTCCGCACAGAGCACCATGTCCGTTCCCCCGCCGATACACCAGCCCTGCACGGCCGCGAGCGTGGGCTTCTTCGCGTACCAGAGCTTCAGGTACGTCTCGACGAAGCGACTCATCATGCGCAGGTCCGCCACCGAGTCCCAGACATGCTTTTTTTCGGACTGACCGAAGGCCTCCGTTTTCTGTTCCCGGGCCTGCGCCTCAACGGCCCAGTCGAGTCCGTAGCCCGCGCAGAACGCCGGGCCTTCGGCACGCAGCAGGATCACGTGCGCATCCGGGCTTGCATCCCCTTCGTCAATCGCGTGCGCGAGCTCGTCGCGAAGCTCCGGCGTGATCGTGTTGTACTCCTTCGCACGGCAGAGTGTGATGGCATAAACGCGATCGATGATCTCGGTGCGGAGGGTCTTCGGATTCATGCGTGTCCTTTCTGATGAGCGCCGGCGAAGACGTCCCCGCCCTGCGTAGGCCTGATTCTGACCGAGATCGCGCACTTCAGGGGAAGCCCTGCCCGGCGTCTCGCGTAAGTCCCTGAAATTCCAGGAGCTCGGGGGGCCAGCTCCCTGTTACAATCGGCAGCTCAGCAGGGGCTGAGCCGGGAGAGGAGCAAGCTCGTGGGGGAGCTGGAGCCGCTCAGATGAAGCTCGGCGTCGCCCTGCGTGTGATGGGACCGCAGTCCACGCCAGCGCTGATCCTGGAGTGCGCGCGGGCTGCGGAGCAGCTCGGGCTCGACGAGCTCTGGGTCCCGGATCACATCGCCATCCCGCCCGATGATGCCGAGGGCTCGGGCGGACGCTACCTGGACCCGCTGGCGACGCTCGCGTTCCTGGCGGCGGCGACGGGGCGCATCGGGCTCGGCACCGCGGTGCTCAACCTGCCCTATCGGCCGCCTCTCCCGACGGCCAAGTGGGTCGCAACGATTCAGGAGCTCTCGGGCGAAAGGTTTCGACTCGGGGTGGGCATCGGCTGGATGGTGGCCGAGTTCCGAGCGCTGGGCGTCCCCAAGAGGGAGCGAGGCGCGTTTGCGGACGCCACACTCGAGTTCCTGCTGCGCTGCTTCGCCGCAGACGAGGTCGAGGCGAACGGCCAACGTTTTCTCTTTCGGCCGCGCCCACGTCGTCCGCCGATCTTCGTCGGCGGCGCGGCGCCTCACGCGCTGCGCCGCGCCGTTCGTTATGGAGACGGGTGGATGCCCATGAGCGGGGAGCCCGAAAAGCTCGAGCCCCAGATCACGGAGCTCCGCAGGCTGGCCCAAGAGGCCGGTCGACCAGCCCCCGAGGTGGCCGTGCTGACGATGCTGCCCTTGCAAGACCGCCAGCGCGCCGCTTCACAGGCGCGAGCCTTCGCCGAGGTGGGCGCTACGCGACTGATCAACGCGAGTCGCTACGCAGACGCCGCGGAGTTCCGCCGCGGCGCAGAGATCCTCTCCGGATCGGTGCGGGACGCTCTGCGCACTTAGGCCTCGCCCAGTTCCCGACGATCGCGGCGGCGGCCCCATCGCGCACGCCGGTCCAGTCCATGATCCCGGCGAAGAGCGGATCCCTTCTGTCCGCCTATAATACGTCCGCGATTCCTACGGGCTCCGGCCGGCTGGGGGGAAAGCTCCCGAGCGCCCGGGGACAAGCAAGGCAGATGGCTTCGGAGCTGGCGGCATGAAATCCATCCTTCGCATCAGCTCGGCACATCCCTGGCTCGTTCTGCTCGTCACGCTTGCGCTGACTGTGTTCGCCGCCTCGCAAATCGTGGACCTCCGGACCGGGGAGCCGCGCCTCGAGATCGATCCCTCTCCGAACCGGTTCCTGCCCGCGAATGACGAGGGCAAGATCTTCTATGACTTCATGCGCAAGGCCTTCGGAAGCGACGAAACCTTGCTGGTCGTGCTCGGCGCGGACAACGTGTTCACCCGCGAGAATCTCGAGCGCATTGCCCGCATGACCCAGCGGATCAGCGAAATCGAGGGCGTCCACCACGTGGTCTCGCTCACGAACGCGCTCCACATCCGCGGCGTGGGGGATTACCTCGAGATCGCGCCCTTCGTAGCAAAGGTTCCCGAAGAGCCCGAGGAACTCGCTCGAATCCGCCAGGAGGCCCTCGACAACCCGATTTTCGCCGGAAACCTCGTCGCCAAGGATGGTCGCACGGCGGCCATCCTCGTCTACTTCATGGATTTCAGCGACACCGAGTTCATGCAGCGGGGGATCGACGACCAGATTCGACTCATTGCCGAAGAGGAACGTGGCGATGCGAGCGTGTGGCTGACCGGCATGCCACACCTCAAGGTCGCTCAGATCCGGGTGCTTCTTTCCGACCTGCGCCGAAACCTGCCACTGATCCTCGTCGTCGGGATGATCGTCCTGGCCTTTTCGTTTCGCAACGCCCGTGGTGTTGTTCTGCCGACGCTGACCGTCGTGGTGGCCCTGTGCTGGACGATGGGGATCGCGGCCTGGATCGGCCGTCCCCTCAATCTGGTGACGGTGCTCGTGCCTCCTCTGCTGATGATCTTGGGGCTCGCATACTCCGTGCACGTCGTCTCGGAGTACTACGACACCCTGCGAGAAGAGCCCGACGCGGAAGGCGGGAGCGTGGCTTTTCGGGCCGTGAAGAGGGTCTGGTTGCCCGTGGCGCTTACGGGTGTCACGACTGCTGCCGGCTTCCTCGCGCTCGCCCTGAGTTCCATGGCGCCGATCCGCGAGTTCGGGATGCTCTCCGTGCTCGGGATTCTCCTCACGGTGGTGGCGGCCCTCACCGTGACGCCCGCAATGCTCGAGGTCCTGGGCCCCCCGCGCCGGCTTCGGTGGGGGGCGAAGCGCCTGAACGAGCCTGA
>DAOVBF010000046.1 GCA_030673955.1 Deltaproteobacteria bacterium | reverse complement strand
ACGAGCGCGAGGCAGGACTCCGTGCCCTCCTGAACTTCGGGCACACCCTGGGGCACGCGATTGAGGCTGTGACCGGGCAGCGGCGGGTGCGGCACGGCGAGGCGGTCTCGATGGGCATGGTTTTCGCCGCTCGCCTCTCCGAGCGGTTCGGGCTCGGGCAAGAGGGGATCGCCGCGCGACTCTCCGCTCTACTCGAGCGTGTCGGCTTGCCCACGGAGCCTCCCGACTGGAGTGGCCAGAGGGACACTTACCTTCGAGCCATCGCTGTCGATAAGAAGCGGAGAAAGGAAAAGGTGGGCTTCGTGGTGCTCCGGGATATCGGCCGCGCCGGCGTGTTCCCTGTGGCGCCCGAAGAGATTGTCAAGCAAGGGGCGGTGGGACAGTGAAGAACGCGATCCAGATCCGACTGGAGCTTGTCGCGGGCCACTGGTGTCTGGGCGAGCACGACCAAGCGCTCGCTTGCTTGAGTCGGGCCATCGATACCGAGCCCAACGAGCCCCGGATCGGGAAGCTGGTCAACCGGCTCCTGGCAGAGGTCGAGCAAGGCGCCGCGGGCGCGGAGGTCCGTGAGGTGCTCGAGCACTTGAAGGCGCGTGTGGCTTGCGAGGCCGCGCTGGCCCAGCCGGTCGAGGCCGGCTTCGCTCTCGCGACGCCGACCATGGCGGAGCTGTTGGAGCAGCAGGGCCACAGAGAGCGGGCACTACAGGTCGCACAGGACGTGCTCCGCAGGCGTCCAGGCGACGCCCGGGCGCTCGCCGTACGCAAACGCCTGTGTCCTCGATCGGAACCGCACGAGCAGCAGATCGCCGTGTTGGAGCGCTGGCTCGACTACTTTCGACATCGGCGGCAGGGAGAAGCACGAGCATGACGTTCCGCGAGATCCTGGAGAGGGTCGTGCAGGGCACGCCGGGTGCCCTTGCCGGTGCCATCATGGCGAGCGACGGGATCCCGGTCGATGAGTATGTCCGCGATGAGGGACGCGTGGACCTCGCGGCGCTGGCTGTCGAGTTCCAGCGGGTCCTCGACCAGTCGCGCAAGGTCGCGGGCGCGCTTTACGGGGGCTCGGGCGGAGGGCTCGAAGAGCTGGTCCTGATCACCAGCGGCCATCAGCTGCTCTTCCGCCAGCTCGACGACGATTTTTTCGTGGCCATCGCGCTCGAGCCCACCGGGAGCCTCGGCAAGGCCCGCTATCTGGTCCGGTCGCTCTTGCGCGACCTACAGGAGGCGTTGTAAGAACAAGGATCGAATGGAGATCCTTGTCCTCCACGGGCCGAACCTGAACCTCCTCGGGGAGCGCGAGCCGGAGGTCTACGGCCGCACCTCTCTGGCGAAGATCGATGCAAGACTTCGCGAGGTCGCCGCGGAACACGGCGCCAGCGTTGATACGTTCCAATCCAATCATGAGGGGGCGCTCATCGATCGCATCCAGGCCGCGTGCGGCACCTATCAGGGAATCATCATCAATCCAGGGGGAATCACACACACGAGTATCGCCCTTCGCGACGCGCTCACGGCGAGTGAACTCCCGATCGTTGAGGTCCATCTTTCGAACATCCATGCGCGAGAGTCCTTTCGTCGGACCTCGCTCGTGTCCGACATCGCGATCGGACAGGTCACGGGGCTCGGACCCATCGGGTACGAGCTCGCGTTGCTCGCCCTCCTGGACCGGCTGAAGTAGATGAGCGTGCGCCCCTGGCGCCTGCTTCTTGATCCTCCGGCGTCCGCCACCTGGAATATGTCGCTCGACGAGGCCCTGCTCGAATGCGCCCTCGAGCAGCCGCCGACGCTGCGCTTTTATACCTGGAGCGAGCCTTCCGTCAGTCTGGGCTACCGCCAAGCGGTGCCTGCGTGGCTCGAGCGCTGCGAGCGCCTCTCCGTGCCGGTCGTCCGCCGCATCAGCGGTGGGGGAGCCGTTCTCCACGCAGGGGACCTGACCTACGCCATCATCACACCGCTTTCCGTGCGTGAGCTTCCAGGCGATCTTCGGGGCAGCTACGAGTGGATTCGAAATGTGCTCGTCGACGGGCTGCGTGCAGCGGGCCTCGATGTGCAGCCGAGCCGCGCGGAGACGGGAGCGGAGCGGCTTGCGCTGTGCTTCGCGGGCGCGACCGGGCTCGAGATCGAGCTGGAGCGGGTCAAGCTGGTCGGAAGCGCCCAGCGCCGTACCCGCTGGGGCTTCCTCCAGCACGGCTCGATTCGTTTGGCGGACGATTCGGCGCTCTACGAGGCGCTGCTGGGACAGAGCCCAGCCTGGTCTCTCGACCTGGAGAAGCTCGAGCCAGGAGCGGTACAGGAGGCGCTTTGCCAGGCCTTCGCGCGCGCCCTGGGGGGGCATCTCGAAGAGGGCACCCTGGCGGACCTGGACCTGACTGTCGCGACGGAGCGACACGCCGCCCGACTGCGCAACCGTCTGGCTGTCCCCCCACTTTCCCTAAGAAGAATCCCCGGATCCGCCGATACTCTTGCGTAGCGGGGAACCCTATCCTGCCTGGGTGACGGGTGTGCCTCGCCAAGCCTCCTAGCGCGAGCGAGGAAGAGTCCTGGCGTTACCGGTCAACAAGCGTAAGACCCTCGAGGCCGCGCAGAAGTTCGTCCAGAAGGGCGCCTACGACAAGGCTTTGAAGGAATTCCACAGGCTCCTCCAGGCTGAGCCCACGGACACGAATATCCGCCTCAAGATCGGCGATCTCTACATGAAGCGGGGGGAGACGGACCAGGCCATCCAGGCCTACTCCCAGGTCGCGGAGCAGTTCGCCAAGACAGGTTTCGACGCCAAAGCCGTTGCCATCTACAAGCAGATCCTTCGTATCGATGCCTCCTGCCTCAACGCACATGTGCGCCTTGGCGACCTGTTCCAGCGGCTGGGGCTCGCATCGGACGCACTGCGTGAATTTCAGAAGGGCATTCACATCTGCGAGGAGCGGGAGCTCAAGCGCGAAGCCTTCGACCTGCTCAAGCGCGTGGCGTCGCTGGATCCTGGCAACGTCCCGAACCGGCTGAGGCTTGCGGATCTCTTCATGCGACAGGATCTCGAGAACGAGGCTCGCGAGGAGTACGCCTCGCTGCTCAAGGAGGTCACGCAGCGGGACGAGCCGGAACTCATCGCGCGCGTCTGCGAGCAGATGCTGGTGTCCTTCCCCGACGAGCCGGAAGCCGCCGCAGCGCTCGGTCGCACCAAGGTCGCCCTGGGGGATGTAAGTGAGGCGATCCAGCTGCTCCGCGAGGCGCTGCCGCGTTTTCCCGCCGACATCAGCGTGCGGGAAGCACTGGTGGTGGCGTATGAAGCGGAAGGTGATACGCCCGGCGTGCAGCGCACCTACAATGAGATCGCCGAGATCTACAGGAAGCGCGGCGATGAAGATCAGGCGCGTGCGATCCTTCAACGCTTCGTCACAGTGGACCAGCTCAACGAGCCCGATACGGCACCCAGCATCATTCTCTCCGAAGCGCTGGCGGAAGAGACGGAAGAGGAGGGCCTCTCCTTCGATTTCCAACCGGTCTCGGAGGTAGAGACCCCGGAGACGGACACGGGGACGGACTCCTCACAGGATGCTGAGGATCTCTTGGCCGAGGCCCGTATCTCGTTCGAGTTCGGGGACATGGCGGGAGCGGAGGGGCGGCTCGCCACGCTGCTCGAAATAGACCCTGATAATGCGGAGGGACGAGAGCTGCTCGCGCTGATCCGCGGAGAATCCGACGACGATTTAGAGCTGGAGCCCACAGGCCGAGCTCCCGAAAAGCAGGCGGCTGACCTGCAGGGATTCATGTCGGGTCTCGCGGAAGAGACCCATGACGACGAGGGTATCGGAGCCCCCAGCCAGGACTCGCTGCCCGACATCGAGCTGATGCTCGAGGATGATCAAGATCGCGATGCGAAATATGCCTCGGTCGATCCCCCACGCGAGCTACAGGAGGCGGAGCTGGAGATCGATCTCGATGCCTCTGGATCCTTCGACCTCGAAGAAACACCGCCAAGCGTGCCGGTCCAGTTTGAAAGCAACGCTGTTGACTGGCAGTCGAGCTCTGAGGAGCCTGTCAACGACTGGGCCGCAGAGTCGATGCGCATCAACGTCGACCTCGAAGAGGCGGAGTTCTTCTTCGATCACGGCATGCTCGATGAGGCGGAGCGTGCGTACCGCGAGATCCTGACACGGGCCCCACACCATCCGAAGGCGACGCTGCGCATCGGCGAGATCACCGAGGCCCGACAGCAGCCGAGCAAAGCCAAAGTGGCGCCGTTGCCCGAGGCGGAGCCGTTCGCCACCACCGATCTAGCGGCGGGCCGCTCCGACGGGATCGCGCTCGATACGCGTTCGCCCGAGGACAGTTTCGACCTGGCGGCGGAACTCGAGGCGGGGCCAGAAAATGACGTCGTCGATGCCGTAGGCGGGGGGTTCGAGGATGTCTTTCGCGCGTTCAAGCGTGAAATCCAACATCAGATCGGCGAGGACGAGGCGGAGGCACACTACGATCTGGCCATCGCCTACAAGGAAATGGGCCTTCTCGATGATGCCGTTGCCGAGCTCGAGATCGTTCGGCGCGCGGGGCGCATGCCAGTCCAATCCTTTGCCGTTCTGCTCGCAACCTGTAAGCTCGGGCTCGGGCGTCCGCTCGAGGCGGCGGTGATTCTCGAGGAAGCCCTGTCCGGCGCGGTAGACGACGAGAGTGCAATCTCCCTCCGCTACGAATTGGGCGAGACGCTGCTGGCCGCAGGCAAACCCGCCGAGGCCCTGGACGCGTTTCGGAAGGTGGCTTCGGTCGACCCTAGCTATCGGGACGTCAACGTACGGATCGCGAAGCTTGGCTGAGATCCGTCAGAGACAAGAATCTGTGCGAGGAGCACGTTGGATCACCTGAAGTTCTACAAGCTCGATATAGAGCCCTTCCAGAACGATCTGGAAAGCCGCTTCTATTACGAAAGCGATGTCCAGCGGCAGGCTCGTCTGCGTATCGTGCGCGGGATTCACCAGCGCAAGGGGCTCTCCACGCTGGTCGGTAACGCGGGCTGCGGCAAGACCACCCTGGCGTACCATCTCCGCGAGACCCTGGCCGGGGAGAAATGGAACGTGCGGATGCTGGTGATCCCACACTCGGCGTGTGGCTCGGGCTGGTTTCTCCGCAGTATCGCCAGGGCCTTCGGTGTGGCCCAACCCGCCAGCGATCCGCTCGCGGCGTTGTCGCAGAACTCCAAGGTCCTGGTCGAGCTCGCATCGCGCGGGTCCCATCCCGTGCTCTTCGTGGACGAAGCTCACCTGCTTTCGGACAAGGCCGTGCTGGAGGAGTTCCGGGCGCTCCTGAACCTCTTGCACAAGGGCCGAAAACTCCTCTCGTTGGTTCTGTTCGGCCTGCCCACGCTCGATGAAATACTCCGAAGCGAGGTTTCCCTGGCCCAGCGCGTCGAGATCCGCGTAGAGATCGGAAGCATAAATCTCGAGCAGACGGCTGCGTACCTGCAACATCGGCTCACGTGTGCCGGCGGGAACGCGGGGCTGTTCGGCCAAGATGCCATCGACGCGCTTTACGCTTACACCAACGGCGTTCCGCGCATGATTAACACCCTCGCCGACAACTCGCTCTTCGAGGGTTTTCTCAAGCAGTCGCGGCGCATCGACCGCTCCCTCGTCACCGCGGCTGCCGAGCAGCTCGGGCTCGCGGCGTGCGAGGCGGCGCCTCCCGGCGCAGCTGAACGCATGCCTCCGTTGCCTGCGCCTTCCGCCAAGATCCCCGTGCAGGAGGAGCCGGACGAGGTGGCGGGCCTCCCGGCGCTCCGTCGGCCCAGGTCGCCCGCGCCCGCGGCTGCCCCGTCGCCAGGCCCAGGCCCGTCGGCCGATAGAGAGCAAGGCAGCGAGCGCCTGGACCCCCTGGCGGAGAGATCCCCGGAGGGCCGTGGCGCCCACGTGTCTCTGGAGAAGCTCATTGCCGAGATGGATGATGACGACGCCTCGGAGTTCGATCTTTCATCGGCTGCAAGGACCAGCGCCCCCGCCGACGACGCCGACGCCTCGGACTTCGATCTTTCATCGGCTGCAAGGACCGACGCCCCCGCCGACGACGCCGACGCGGACGATGAGGATTTCGAAGTCTGGCTGGCGAACTGGCAGGAGAGGGAGAAAGCGGAGGCGGCTCTGGACCTGCCCGAGACAAACGAGGCGCCTGCCAGCGCTCAAGCGGAAGACGCTCAGGCGGAAGAAGACGAGAGCCTCCCGACCTTCGAGAACTTGTGGAGCAAGCTCCAAGCGGAGGGAGAGTTCGACCTGCCGGGGGCGCTGCCGCCCACCCGCGAAGAGGGGGGCGCACCCTCGGGAGGTGCCCCGGCGCCGGACGAAGAGGCAACCGTCGTCGGCATCACGCCGAGCGACGAGCTCCTGTCGTCCTCACCGAGGTCCGCCGTCAAGAAGAGTGCGGAGGCGGGAGCCGAGGATATCGACGCCCTGTTCGACGAGATCCGGATCGGGGACTGAGGTCATCCGCCTACCTTCCGCGCCTGGCCTCTGATATCCTCCTCCCCAGGGCGGGAATAGCTCAGTTGGTAGAGCATCAGCTTCCCAAGCTGAGGGTCGCGGGTTCGAGTCCCGTTTCCCGCTCCAGGTTTTTCCAAGCGACGACGCGCCGTTAGAGGAATTACCTCCTGCGCTCCTTGCGCCGCTTCCTGATCCGCTTGTGGAGCTGGTGACGTCTGGTGACGTTTGGTGACGCCGAACTCGGCGAACGAAAGGTCTTGCTCCTCGCTGCGGAGCGCGTGTGAGTAGACCCTGAGCGTCACTTCGGGACTCCAGTGTGACCTTCACCCCGAATCTGAGTCCATTTGAAATGTGAGGAATCTGGCAAAATCAGACCCGTGGGAGGGGTGAATTTGCCATGAAGAAGTCGAAATTTACCGAGCAGCAGATCGCATTTGCCTTGAGACAGGCCGAGACCGGGACCAAGGTGAAGGAGATCATCCGGAAGCTCGGGATCACAGAGCAGACGTTTTACCGCTGGAAGAAGCAGTACGGGGGTCTGGCGCCTTCCGAGCTCAAGAAAATGAAGCAGCTCGAGGAGGAGAATCGGCGGCTGAAACAGATGGTCGCGGATCTCTCGCTTGATAAGGCGATGCTCCAGGACGTCATCGAAAAAAAACTATAAGGCCCTCCCAGAAGCGCAATCTCGTGACGTACCTGCAGCAGAGCTTTCGAGTCAGCGAGCGTCGATCTTGCCGCGTCTTACCGCTGACTCGATCGACGCATCGGTATCGATCCGTTCGCACGGATTGCGTCGTGCTGAGGCAGAGAATTCGCGATATCGCCACGACTCGGGTGCGTTACGGATATCATCGGATTCACATCCTGCTGCTGCGCGAGGGCTTTCACGTGAATCGGAAGCGCGTGTACCGAATCTACCGAGAAGAGGGCCTGAATCTCCGTCGCAAGCGACCTCGTCGCCATGTCACAGCCGCGCGACATATCGAACGGCCTGCGGCGGCAAAGATCAATGAGAGCTGGTCGATGGATTTCGTCTCGGATGCGCTCTTTGATGGCCGAAGATTTCGAGCGTTGACGTTGGTCGATAATTTTAGCCGGGAATGTCTGTCGATTCGTGCGGATCAGCGGATCGCGGGCGAGGACGTTGCAAAGCTTCTGGATCAAGTTGCCGCGGCGAAGGGAACGCCGGATCGAATTCGGGTCGACAACGGCCCGGAGTTCATCTCGAAGGCCCTGGATCTGTGGGCCTACCAGTCCAGGGTCACGTTGGATTTCTCTCGGCCAGGAAAGCCGACGGATAACGCGTACATCGAGTCGTTCAACGGGAGCTTCCGGGATGAATGCCTGAACGTCAATTGGTTCTTGTCAATTGAGGACGCTCGGGAGAAGATCGAGCAGTCGCGCCGGGAGTACAACGAGTTCCGGCCCCACAGCGCATTGGAGGACCGTACACCAAGAGAATTTGCCAAAGCATGGGCTACAGGAGCTTATGCCTAATCAATGCCAGATTTTCACTCTCCAGGTGGACCAGTTTTGGGGAGACGGTCAGC
>DAOVBF010000104.1 GCA_030673955.1 Deltaproteobacteria bacterium | reverse complement strand
CTCTGTGGCGTTGATCCCTCACACGCTCAATGTCACGAACCTGGGCCAGCGACAGGTGGGCGATCGGATCAACGTAGAAGTGGACGTCGTGGGACGCTACGTGGTCCGCTACCTGGACGAGATGGGCCTAACCCACAAGTCGACCTCCTAAAGACGCCCCCTGACCCGAACGAGCGGAAACCGCCCCAGATTGTGGATCCCGGAGAGGGGGCGTTGACCCCAGGCCGGAGGGGTGAGACACTCGAAAATTGCCCCGGCAGTGGAAGCGTCAGGGGCGAGTAGAGCGAGCGAAGCCGGGGCAGTGGTGCTGCAATGCGTTGCGGAATCGGGAGTTAGCGATGAGAGAGCTGGTGGAGATGATCGTGAAGGCGCTCGTCGATCGACCGGAGGCAGTGGAGATTTCCGAGGTCAGCGGGAATCACGCCCACGTGCTTGAGCTGAAGGTTGCGAAAGAAGATCTCGGGAAGGTCATCGGAAAGGGGGGCTCGCACGCCTCCGCGATCCGAACGCTTCTCGCTGCGGCCAGCGGCAAGGAGAACAAGCGCTACATCCTGGAGATCATCGAGAGCTGATCCCCAGGGTCGATTCGCCGTGCGCGCCTGCTGAGTACGCGCTGCGGCTGTGTGAGAGTTGCCGAGACGCCGATCCATGCGGCGGGGAGTCGTTGACTATCCCGTTCCCGCGTGCGCAACCGGAGTGCATCTAACCGGCGCAGCCCCAGTCACGCTCCCCATTCCCCCAGGGCTCGACATGATTGCATGCGGGAGCCGCCCGGTAAGTGCGAAAGGGCTCAACCGGTGGGCCCCGATGCGCCGATAAGGATGGGCGGAGGGGACCAGCGTTGCGCACTCGTGCGCATGGGGGACGCGGCACATGGAGCATCAAACCGACGGCACTCCCGAGGAGCACCACCGCGCCGGACTGGCGTTGCTCGATCGCGGTCAGGGTGAGGAAGCGTTCGACCACCTGAGCCGGGCCTATCTCGCCGATCCGCAGAACGCTCGCTACCGGTCCTCCTATGCACTCGCCCTGGCGCTCGTCAAAGGCCAATTCTTGGGCGCGGCCGAGCTCGCCCGGGCAGCGATCCGCCATGAGTACCACAACCCGGATCTGTATCTGAACCTTGCCCGGATCTACCTGACCTTCGAATTTCGGGCCGAGGCCGTCCGATTCCTCCGGCGGGGCCTGATGGTCGATCCGCAACACGAACCGATCATCGAGGCGCTCAAGGGTCTCGGGGTCCGGCGGCGCCCGCCTCTCCGGTTCCTGCCGCGCGGCCACCTCCTGAACCGGCTCATCGGGAGGATGCAGGCGCGGCTGGTCCGGCCGCTCAACCCGCCGTCGTCCGACGCGTCACGCGCTTGACAGAGCCCCTCCTCGGGATACCCTCCGCCCCGGTCTCCGACGGAGGGCCGATGGGTAACGTCATCAAGAAGCGCCGGAAGAAGATGCGCAAGCACAAGTACAAGAAGCTTCGCGCGCGACTCCGGCACAAGCGCAAGCGGGGCCGGTAAGGCAGCCCGTGGGCCAGCGTGCCACACCCAGTTACGCGGTGGGTGGCCCCTTTTTTGGGGTTCTTGGTTGACACCGGCCGGTGCGTGCGTCTAATGTTTGGCGCAACCAGTGGGGGGAAGCCGGTGTTCGCGCGCCGAAATCGTTGTTCGTTTGCGATCAAGTCGCGAACGGAAGAACCGATAGAAGGCACAGACCGAGTGTCTCCCCAAGCGTGTCTGCTGCGGAACGCACTTCAGATTGGGTTGAGCGTTCGGCGGTAGACCTCAGCATGCCACCAACAAAGGGGGGTGAGAGCATGGCAGCACGAAAGAAGGGCAGGCGGAAGAAGGCAGCCGCCAAGAAGGCTCCGCGCAAGCGGGCCAGGCGGAAGAAGGCCACGAGGAAGAAGGCTACGCGCAAGAAGGCCAGGCGGAAGAAGGCCACGAGGAAAAAGGCCACCCGCAAGAAGGCGCGCCGGAAGCGGTAGTCGCACGGCCAGTGCCAAGAGAAGCCCCCGCGGCCCGTAAGGCGCGGGGGCTTCTTCTTAGCTTCAACGGGTCGGCCGCGATTGACGGACGCCCGATGACGAACTACGGTTCCGGCCCCCAACCCGGTGAGAGCTGCGGGCTGACCGCCAGGGAGATCAGGGATGGCACGAATCACCATCGAGGACTGCACGGAGAAAATCCCCAACCGCTTCAGTCTGGTCCTGATGGGGGCCATTCGGGCGAAGCAGCTCATGCGGGGCGCCCGAGCGCTGGTCTCGAAGGGCGAGAACCGGGACCTCGTAGTCGCTCTGCGAGAGGTTGCGGCGGGGATCGTGAAGCCGGACATGGAGGAGCTCGAGCGCTAGCTCCAGGTCTTAAGCAGTCCTGAGCCAGCGGCCTGCGCCTCCCACGCTCCACTCCACCTCACTGCGCGCGCTCGAGCCGCCCACGAAGTCGGGCGGCGTCCGGGAAGGCGAGCTTTGCTCGCCGATAGCCCGGAAAGTGTTGCGCAGCGCTTGCGGTTCTTCATCTCCAGTCTTAGGCAACCACCCGTGTGGGCGAACCGAGCTGCAGAGCGCCTCGGCTTGTCTGGTTCGAATCTGGTATGCACGGGCATAGGGGACTCTCTGCGCCTTGCGGCTCGGCTGGTTCCCTTCCCGGCCCCACCCCCGCCGTCCACCGGGAAGGGAATCCAGCCTCGCCGCTTCACGCATGGGAGGTACCAGCGGGAGGGGCCCGGCGAGCCGTGCACGAAGTCGCACGGCGGCGGGAAGGGCGGCTTTGCCGTCCGATAACCCGCTAAGACCAGACAAGCCAAGGCGCAGCGCAACCTGACGGGAGTAGCGGGCGGACTCGGAAAGAACGACGCGAGGCGCAGGGCAGGACGAAGTTAGTCAGAGCCGCGTGTCGCTCAGAGCTGCGAGCTGCTCAGAACAGTGACGAAGAGTGAGCTTGCTTAGATAGGGCTAAGGGGGAGGGTGAAGGAGAAGCGCGAGCCGCGTCCGATCTCGCTCGTGACCGAAAGCGCGCCACCCATCAGTGAGACGAGCGCCCGGGCAAGCGGGAGTCCGAGACCGGCGCCGCGGTAGCAGCCGTCGCTCGGTGAGTCGACCTGGAAGAACTCCTCGAACACGTTCTTCTGGTCCGTGGGGGCGATCCCGATCCCCGAGTCGGACACGCTACACAGCAGCTGTCCTTCCTCGAGCTGAACGTCCAGCTCGATGCGTCCGGAGGCCGTGAATCTCACCGCGTTGTCCAGGATCAGGAACAGGATCTGGTTGAGCTTGGCGAGATCGGTCCGGGCGCGGGGTAGACCGTGGGGTAGGTGGGGTACGAGCTCCACACCCGGCTGCAGGCGGTCCTGAACGTTGAATACCGCTTCCTCGACCACCTCGTAGAGGTTCACCTCTTGGATCTCGAGCGGGATGGTCACCTGTTTCAGGCGCCACAGGTCGAGCATGTGCTGAAGCGTCCGCAGGAAGGTTGCGCCGTCATCGAGAGCTTGTCGCAGCGTCTGTCGGCTCGCCGCGGAGAGTGCCTCGTGCTCCGCGGTCAGAACCGAGATCACGCGCTCGATCATCCCGTGAACCGGGACGCGGAGCTCATGGGATAGCTTCTCTACGAGCTCGTCCCGTGCCTGTTCGATTTTTCGGACCCGCTCGTCCGCGCGCTTCAGCTCGAGTTCGTAGGCGAGCAGTTGCTCTGAGAGCTGGAGAACCTCATCCGCCTCGCAGTCGCTCGCGAGCCCAGCCTCCCCAGAAACCTTGCGTGCCGCCTGGTGATCGAGGACCAGGGCGAGCTGCCGAACGATCGAGTCGACCTCCGCATTCCGAACGCGGGGCCACGGCCCAGGACAGCCGACCAGCGCGACTCCGTGGAGTCGGTTCTCGAACTCCAGCCGGAAGCCGTAAACGCCGCCGGCGCCCCGCTGCCAGATTCGCTCGGGGGCTTCCGGAGGGGCGGTTCGGAGGGGTTGGTCCGATGTCTGGACCTGCATCCGAAACGCATCGAGCGCCTTCCCAGCTACCTGTGCATCTGCTGCACAGGTGAATCCGGCCCAACCATCCGGTTCGGAACCCTGCGCGTCTGTCCGATAGACCAGCGCGAACCCGTCGAGTATGCCCGCGAGGTGGCGTGCCGCTGCGGCCAGGGCGTCCGAGAGGGAGTCGGCGGAGCGGTAGAGGGCGAGGATCTCCATTGCTCCTACCGCTCAGAAGCGGTCGTCGTCGGCAAGCTCGGCCGAGCCGCCGGTTTGTTCTTCCACCGTCTCGATGTCGGAGTGGCCTTCGAGCGCCAGCTGGGTTGCGAAGTCCTGTGGATTCGACGCCGCCTCGCACGCTGTCTCGAACTGGATCTTGTTGGCGCGGTAGAGGTCGAGGAGATGCTGATCGAACGTCTGCATCTGCATGTCCTCGCGCCCGCGCGCGATGAACCCGGGAAGCTCTGCCGTTCGCCCCGGATCGCGGATGCACTCGCGGAGCGTGCGGGTCATCCGCATGACCTCGACCGCGGGAACCCGCCCACTCTGCTTCTTGTTGGGGAGAAGCCGCAGCGAGACGACCGCCTGGAGATTCTCCGCGAGCCGTTCCCGCGCCTGCGCCTGCTCATCCCCCGGGAAGAGGCTCATGAGCCGGCCGATCGTCGTCACGACATCCGAAGTATGGATCGAGGCGAAGACCGCGTGGCCGGTTTCGGCGGCCTTGAGCGCGGTATCGGTTGTGGCGCTGTCCCGCATCTCCCCGACCATGATCACGTCGGGGTCCTGGCGAAGTGCAGCGCGGAGCGCTTCGGGGAAGTCTGCGGCGTCGGTTCCGACCTCGCGCTGGGTGATGATTGCCTTGTCGTGCTGGAAGAGGAACTCCACGGGATCCTCGATCGTCAGGATCTTGCACTTCTTCACGCGGTTGATCTCGTGGATCATCGTCGCGAGCGTGGTGGACTTCCCCATCCCGGTCGCGCCGGTGATCAGGACGAGCCCGCGGTGGGTCATCGCGATATCCCGGAGGACGGTCGGAAGATTCAGCTCCTCGAACGTCTTGATCTCGATCGGGATGACCCTGAGCACGATGTTGTAGTTCCGGCGCTCGCGGCAGATGTTGACGCGAAACCGTCCCTCGCCAGGGATCTCGTAGGCCAGGTCCAGGGAGTTGCGTCCCTCGAGCGAGGCGTGAGGAGAGTCTTCGAGCAGGATCCGCGCGATGGCCTCGGTATCGGCGTCCGTCAGCACCCGATACTTGAGCTCGACGAGTTCTCCATTGAATCGGTAGAGGGGCAGGTAGCCGACCTGGAAGTGGATGTCGGACGCGCCCTTCTCGAAACCGAGCCGTAGCAGCCGGTGCAGCCGCTCGCGATCCATCCTGGATCTCCCTCCTTAGAGCCCTAACGCGATGTCGGTCACCCTCCTCATTCGGCCAGCATCGGCCAGGCCTTGACGTTGGAACCGCTCTCGCGTTTCGTATATTTTGTGTCAGTGACGCCGATTTGCTGCATCCTGCTCCTGCTCTGGGCTGTAG
>DAOVBF010000243.1 GCA_030673955.1 Deltaproteobacteria bacterium | reverse complement strand
ATGGCGACGCTTCGGCTCGAGGGGCTGCATAAGACCTATCCCAATGGGGACCCCGCTTTGCGCGGGATCGACCTCGATGTCGAGCACGGCGAGTTCCTGGTGCTCGTCGGGCCCTCCGGCTGCGGAAAGTCCACGGTGCTGCGCCTGGTGGCGGGTCTCGAGTCACCGACGCGAGGACGTATTTGGATCGGTCGTCACGACGTCACGGACCGCTCCCCTCGCGAGCGGGACGTCGCCATGGTCTTTCAGAGCTATGCACTGTATCCCCACAAGAGCGTGCGAGAAAACCTCGCGTTCGGCCTCCGCATGCGCTCGGTCGAGCGCACCGAGATCCAGCGCCGGGTGGAGGAGGTCGCACGTTGGCTCGGGTTGGGGGAGGTCCTAGGGCGACGCCCCGCGGAGCTCTCGGGTGGGCAGCGCCAGCGGGTGGCGCTGGGCCGGGCCCTCGTCCGGGAGCCCCAGGCCTTCCTGCTGGACGAGCCCCTCTCCAACCTCGACGCAAAGCTGCGTGTGAGGACCCGGGCCGAGCTGGCGCGGCTGCATCGGAGCCTCCGGACCACGATGCTCTACGTGACGCACGATCAGGAGGAGGCGATGACCTTGGGAGACCGGATCGCGGTCATGTGTGCGGGTCGTCTCCAGCAGGTCGGTCCGCCGCTCGAGGTCTACCGGCAGCCGGCAACCGTCTTCGTGGCCGACTTCATTGGCTCGCCGGCCATGAACTGGTTCGAGGGTCGGCTGAGCGCGGAGGGCGGAGGAGTCCGGTTCCGGGGCGATGGATTCGGTATCGACCTCAGCGAGGGGGTCGAGGCCGCCCAGGGAGGTGAGACACTGCTGGGCGTTCGTCCACAGGACGTCGAGCGGGTGGCTGCTTCGGAAGCGGATCTGACGGGCCGCGTCGAGGTCGTGGAGCCGATGGGCAGCACCGTTCTCGTACACGCCGGCCGCGAGGCCGGTCCCGGGTTTCGCGCGCTCCTGGCTGCGGATTCGGAGCTGTCGGTCGGACAGCCGCTGCCCGTACGCTTTCCGCGCGACCGTCTCCATTTCTTCGACGCGAAGACAGGCGGGCGGCTCGCCTGCGTGCGAGAGAAGGGAGGATTCTGATGACGCAAGCGAAGTGGGTGCGGACGCTGCTGCTCGGCCTCGGCTTGATCGTTGCGGGGTACGCCGAGACGGCTGGCGAGGACCCGTTTGCGGAACGACGCAGCCGCATGGTCCAGGTCATCGAGCACCACGCCTCGACCGCCGGCTCGGCCCTCGGACGGCGGACACTCGATCCGAGAGTGCTCGAGGTGATGAAAACGGTGCCGCGCCACGAGTTCGTGCCCCGTTCGCGCCGCGCGGAGGCTTACGCCGACCGACCGCTTTCCATCGGTCATGGGCAGACCATCTCGCAGCCGTTCATCGTCGCACTCATGACCGACCTGCTGGACGTCCGGCCGGACGACGTGGTGCTGGAGGTGGGTACGGGGTCGGGCTACCAGGCGGCGGTGCTCGCCCCGCTGGCGCGTCAGGTCTACAGCGTCGAGATCATCCCCGTTTTGCAGCGCAGCGCCGCTGATTGCCTCGAGCGACTCGGCTACAAGAACGTCCAGACACGGCTCGGCGATGGTTATTACGGCTGGGAGGAGCACGCCCCATTCGACGGTATCGTCGTGACCGCTGCGGCGGGCAACGTGCCGCCCCCTTTGATCCAACAGCTGAAACCCGGCCGCCACATGGTGATCCCCGTCGGCGGCCCATTTACGGCCCAGCAACTGATGCTCGTGCGAAAGGATGTCGACGGACGGGTGACGACGCGCCAGCTGCTGCCCGTACGCTTCGTGCCGCTCACCGGCCAGCATCCTTGATGTCGCTGCTAGCGGTCGCGGTTCTATCCGCTGCTCTCCTCGCCTACGAGGTACTGCTCGTGCGGCTCTTCGCGATCGTGCAGTGGCATCACTTCGCATACATGGTGATCAGCATCGCCCTCTTGGGCTTTGGAGCCAGCGGCACCTTCCTGGCCCTGACGCGCGGCTGGTTGATCACGCGGTTCGTCTCCACCTTCGCGATCAGCTCGACACTATTCGGAGTTACATCACTGCTCTGCTTCGCGGTGGCGCAGCGGCTTCCGTTTAACGCACTCGAGGTGATTTGGGACCCGCGGCAGATTCTGTACCTGGTCGCGCTCTACGTGCTGTTCACGCTGCCCTTCTTCTGCGGCGCCAACTGCGTTGGCCTCGCCTTCATCCGTTTCGGCGACCGTATCGGCCGCGTCTACCGCTACAACCTGGTGGGCTCGGGCGTGGGGGCGCTCGGCATCATGCTCGCGCTGTTCGTGTTGTTCCCGGCCGCTGGCCTGCGGCTTGTCGCCGGGCTCGGAATCGCTGCTGCGGCATGCGCATGTCTCGACGAGGAGACTGGGCGCAGGCCTCTGGCGGGGCTGAGTCTTGCGCTCCTGGCACTCGTTTTTCCGCTGGTCCTCCCGCAGTCGTGGACCACCTTGCGCGTGTCTGAGTACAAGGGCCTGAGCCGGGCGCTGGAGGTGCCGGGAGCCGAGGTCTTGAGCGAGCACTCGAGCCCGCTTGGCCTGATTACGGTCGTTCGTATTCCGACCATCCCTTTTCGTCACGTTCCGGGTCTCAGTCTCAATCACACGATCGAGCCTCCAGCGCAGCTCGGCGTGTTTACCGATGCGGATGGGCTCAGCGTCATCACCGCCTTTGACGGCCGGTGGGAGCCGCTCACCTACCTGGATTTCACGACCGGTGCCTTGCCCTATCACCTGCTCCAGCGGCCGGATGTGCTGATTCTGGGAGCGGGCGGCGGCGCGGATGTGCTGCAGGCGCTGTACCACGACGCTGCGCGCATCGACGCGGTTGAGCTCAATCCACAGATCGTGTGGCTCGTCGAGGAGGCACACGCCGGCTTCGCCGGCGATCTTTATCGCTGGCCGGGGGTGCGGGTGCACGTGGCCGAGGCTCGCGGTTTCGTGAGCGGGAGCGAGGACGAATGGGACCTGATCCAGATCCCTCTTCTCGATTCGTTCGGTGCTGCGGCGGCGGGGGTCCACAGCCTGAGCGAGAGCTATCTCTACACCGTCGAAGCCTTCCGGGAATTCTTCCGCCATCTGCGGCCGGGCGGGTT
>DAOVBF010000245.1 GCA_030673955.1 Deltaproteobacteria bacterium | reverse complement strand
ACCGTAGGCAAAGAGCTCGGCCGCGCCCTGCGCCACCGAGCTGGTCGAGAAGCGCACATTCACCACCGCGTTTGCTCCGGTGTAATGGGCCTGTTCAATCATGCGTTCCAAGGCCTGGGTGCGGGCCTCGTGAAGCAGCTCCGTGTAGCCTTTGAGCTCGCCCCCGACAAGATTCTTCAGGCTGGCCATGATGTCACGGCCGATGTGCTTCGCGCGGACCGTGCTGCCCGTCACGACCCCGTAGAACTCCCTGATCGTCTTCCCTGGCACCGTATCGGTGTTGCTGAGAATCACCGCTCTCTCCTCCCTCGTGCTGGAGATGGCCTCTCGCCCCTCGCGACCCGGGCCAGACCAGCGCGTGCTCTGCCGGCAAAGCCGAGCCCTACCCGGGTATCGACCGGCACCTCCGGGGGATTGAGCGCAAGCTCGAGCCCGAAGGGGCGATGTCGAGCTGGGGTAA
Organism: Deltaproteobacteria bacterium; assembly: GCA_030673955.1. GTDB lineage: Bacteria > Myxococcota_A > UBA9160 > SZUA-336 > SZUA-336 > SMWZ01. The sequence continues at coordinate 2,616 of DAOVBF010000245.1, read as the reverse complement.
CCCCTACAGTCCGCTGCCTCGCGCCGCATCCTTCGACTCGGCACTTCGGCGAGCGCGGCGGTGGCAGGGCAGAGCCGTAACCGGGACGATCCGAGTGACGTAGTTGGGCCAGCGGCTTGCCCTGTGCACGCCTTCCGGTTTACGTTTACACGGAGGATCGATGAACCTACCCGACTTCGACCGCACGCTTCGTCGGAAGGACCTCTTTCCGCTTGTGCGTGGGCCGGTCACGGCCCTTCAGGTGAACAGCACCAAGCGTTGTAACCTGGCGTGCCACCACTGCCACGTGGAGTCGTCCCCGAAGCGCACCGAGGCCATGGACCGCCGGACCTCCGAGCGCATCCTCGAGCTCCTGGCGGCGAGTCCCGGGGTCGAGGTGCTGGACCTGACGGGCGGTGCACCCGAGCTGCACGAGCACTTCCGCTATCTCGTAAGCGGCGGGCGGGAGCTCGGTTGCCGCGTCATCGACCGCTGCAATCTGACCGTGCTCTACGAGCCGGGCCAGGAGGACACCGCCGAGTTTCTCGCGGAGCATGAGGTCGAGGTGGTGGCCTCGCTGCCGTGCTACACGAAGGAGAACGTGGAGCAGCAGCGTGGCCGGAACGTGTTCGACAAGAGCATCGAGGCCCTGCGCTGGCTGAACCGGCTCGGCTACGGCCGACCCGGCTCGCCCCTGGTGCTCGACCTCGTTTACAACCCGCTGGGCGCCACGCTGCCACCTGCTCAGGCCGAGCTCGAGCTCAGGTACCATAAAGAGCTGCGCGATCTTTTCGGAATCGAGTTCCATCGGCTCTACACGCTCACGAACATGCCGATCAAGCGCTTCGCGGACATGCTCATCCGGCGCGGAGAATACGAGGCCTACTACTCACTGCTTGTGAACCATTTCAATCCGGAGGCCGTGCCGCATCTGATGTGTCGAGATCTGGTCTCGGTTGGCTACGATGGTGAGCTTTATGACTGTGACTTCAACCAAATGCTGGAGCTGCCCATCGGCCACGTACGCAGGACGATCTGGGACATCGAGGAGCTCGACAAGCTCGACGGGAACCCCATCGCAACCGGTCCGCACTGCTTCGGCTGCACCGCGGGCTCGGGCTCGAGCTGCGGCGGCTCACTGGTGTGAGGTGGGCACGCCTGAAACGCGCAAGAGGAGTGGGTCATCGAAGCAGTGGAGGAATCCAGATGAGCTCGGACCTGTCATCCCAGGCGGTCATGCAGGAAGATGAGCGCCACCCGGGACTCCCGCTGGGGCGGATCCTGCTGGGTCTGCTGGCGCTCGGGGCGCTCTGGCTCGTAGCTCGACAGGCGGGTGAGGCCATCCCGCGCTTTGCTGCCTGGATCGACGGCCTGGGCTTCTGGGCCCCCTCCATTTTCGTGGCCGTCTACGCGGGATCCGTTGTGGCTCTGGTTCCCGGCTCGATCCTGACCCTGGCCGCGGGCGCAATCTTCGGTCTGGTGAAGGGCACGCTCTACGCCTTCGTGGCGGCGACGCTCGGCGCCCTGGGCGCGTTCCTGGTTGCGCGCCACCTGGCTCGGGGGGCGGTCGAACGGCGCATCGCGAGGAGCCCCAGGTTCACTGCGATCGACCGCGCCGTGGGAGGGCAGGGTCTCAAGATCGTCTTCCTGCTGCGACTCTCGCCCGTGTTTCCGTTCTCGCTTCTGAACTACGCCCTGGGGCTCACGCGCGTCGGTTTTCGGGATTACGCGCTCGCATCCATCGGGATGATTCCGGGGACTTTGCTCTATGTCTATTACGGGAAGCTGATCGGCGATGTGGCGGCGCTGGCCGGGGGCGTGGCCGTCGAGAGGGATGCCGCCTACTGGGCGGTCTTGATCCTGGGGCTGCTCGCGACCGTGGCCGTGACCGCCGTGGTCACCCGAGCGGCGCGACGCGCGCTCAGAGAAGAGGTTTCGGATGCGACAAATCCCTGAGGTTTACCCGAAGGACGAATACAACCTGACGCTGCTCTCGAATGTTCATCCCTCGGAGCGGGTGAATCCGACGCCTGCAGCGCGCTATCACCTGGTCGTGGTCGGGGCGGGCACGGCGGGCCTGATCAGCGCGGCCGCGGCAGCGGGTCTGGGCGCCAGGGTTGCCCTGGTGGAGCGCCAGCTGATGGGTGGGGATTGTCTCAACGTCGGCTGTGTCCCGTCCAAGTCGATCATCCGCTCCTCGCGCGTGCTGGGCGAGCTGCGGGCCGCGGCGGAGCTGGGCGTCAACGTCCCCACGGGACCCGAGGTCGACTTTGGCAAGGTCATGCAACGCATGCGCCGCGTGCGCAGCGAGATCTCCCGTCACGACTCCGTGCGCCGCTACCAGGAGGAGATCGGCGTCGATGTGTTCCTGGGGCAGGGCACGTTCACGGGCCCCGATACCCTGGAGGTCGACGGCAAGACACTGCGCTTCAAGAAAGCGGTGATTGCGACCGGGGCGCGCGCCGTTAGGCCACCGATAGAGGGTCTGGAGGAGGCGGGATTTCTGACGAATGAGACTGTGTTCTCACTTACGGAGCGGCCGCGGCGGCTGGCGGTGCTCGGGGCGGGGCCGCTGGGATGCGAGCTGGCGCAGGCTTTCCAGCGACTCGGCTCGGAAGTGACAATTATCGAAATGGG
>DAOVBF010000232.1 GCA_030673955.1 Deltaproteobacteria bacterium | reverse complement strand
TCCACTGTTGCGTCTAGCGGCGCTTCTTCATGACGTCGCCAAGCCCGAATCCAAGTCCTTCGCGAGCAAAGCGAAGGATTTCGCATTCGCACGGCACGATATTCTCGGCGTCGCCCACGTACGACGCGTCGCCAAGCGGCTTCGCCTCTCGAGACGGTTTGAAAGCCGGGTCGAGCGCCTCGTGCGGCATCACCTGCTGCTTCCCGAGCGACTGAAGACCGATGCGGCCATCCGTAGGATGCTGAGACGCGCGGGCCGCGATATTCTCCCAGACCTGCTCGAGCTCCGCCGTGCCGATCTCGCCTCGCGCGATCCGGATGGAAGGACACCGGGTGACTGGGAGGCCATCGAGGGGCGGATACTAGAGCTCGAGCGCACCGCGTCACCGGTTGCGCTCGCAATCGGGGGAAGGGAAATCATGCAGGAGCTCGGGATCCCGGAAGGACCTGAGGTCGGCCGTTGGCTGCGGCGGGTCGCACGTCGCGTCCTGGAGCGTCCGGCGGAGAATGAGCGGGAGCGGCTTCTCGCCTGGCTACGGGAAGCCAGGAAGGCGGAGGCGGAGTAGTCGTGTACCCGACGCTGTTCGAAATCGGGAACTTCGAGCTCTCGACTTTCGGGGTGATGGTGGCCATCGCGGTCCTCGTCGGCGGCGAAATGGCAGCGCGCTCCTTCGCCAAGTTCGGACTCGAGAGGGAAGCCGCGTGGCGGCTGGTGACCTGGTGCATCGTCGGGGGGATGCTGGGCGCCAAGCTCTGGTACGTCGGCGAACAGCTCGCGCGGCACCCGGAAGCACCCATCGGGGAATTGCTCTTCTCGCGCGGCGGCCTGACCTGGTACGGCGGCCTGGTGGGCGGAGCGATCGCGGGGATGGTCGGTGCACGCCTCTCCAAAATACCCATCCTCACGCTCGTCAACCTGGCCTCGCCGACCCTCGCTGTGGGGCAGGCATTGGGGCGGATCGGCTGCTTCCTGGTCGGGGATGACTACGGCCGCGTCACCGACATGCCGTGGGGAATCGCCTTCCCGAAGGGACTGCCGCCCAGCGTAGAGCCGGTTCACCCCACGATGCTCTACGAAACGGTCTGGCTCAGCCTTTGTGGGATCTGGCTGTGGCGACGGCGCGCGAGCTCGCCGTTCCTATTTGGCGAGTATCTCCTGCTGGCGGGGCTCAGCCGGCTCTGCATCGAGATCCTGCGTCTCAACCCACCCTTGCTGGGCCCGCTCAGCAACGCACAGGTCGCAGCCTGCATCTGCATCGTGGTGGGCGTCGTCGGTTGGTTGTTCGCAGCGTCACGCCGCTCCGGCCGACCTATTCGGAACGCCCCGGTGTAAGGGCCTCGGTGAGCATCCGGGCACTTCTCTCCAACGCGGGGTCCAGACCCTCCGGGTTGGCGGCGAGCGAGCTCAGCGCGAGCTGCGCGAGCGTCCGCCACTCGGGCGGGCCGTAAGCCCCGTCGGAGATCCACCGGGAGAGCGAGTCGAGTGCGACCTGGGGGTTGCCCGCATAGTAGTCCGCCATTCCCTGGGCGAAGGACTCCGCCGCCTTGGACAAGGCGTCGTCTCCGAGCTCCGCCCGCGTGAGCAGCGCCACCGCCTCGGCATAGTGGCCGTTCTCGATCAAGCTCTCGACCGCGACCTTGAAGCCGTCGTGGCTGGAGCGATAGACCTGATCGAGCAACGCAGACAGCGGCAGCTCGAAAACGGCCTCGGTTCGTTCCGGGTCCTCCACGAGGCTCCGCGCCACCGCGCCGCTCGGCGGCATCTGCTGGAGTAGGATCAGAAGCTGGTGTCGCGTCTCACGAAAGAGCGTTGCGACCTCGCACTCGGATTCGAGCATGCGCCGTCGTCCGGCTTCGAAGAGGCGCCGGAAAGCTTCCGCCAGCGGACCCGAGGCCGAGCCCTCGGCCAGCATCCGCTCGAGCCGCGGCCCGTACGCCGTGGTGAGGTAATAGCTCTCGCGGAACTTCATCCCCTCGTGGAAGAGTGCGCCCATGGCGAGGTCGAAAAGCTCTTCCGCATTGAGTTCCCCCCGCGAGCGTGTCCCGTCCAGGCGGAAGAGGGCGTGGCACTCCTCCTTCAGCCGGTAAAGCACGCTCTCCTCCGCGTCCCCAACGAGGCGTTCGATCCAGGAAAACTCGAGATCCTCGCTGCGCAGGCGGCCGCAGATCCGCTTCGAGAGCACATAGGCCTCCATGAAGTCGCGCACGATCTGTGCCACGCGGCGCTCGCGCAGGTCCACTTGCCCACTCCCTCTCCGCTCGACCGAGCCACTTCGGGCTCTCGGCGGCAGCGCTTCCGGTACAAGCCGCTGGCCTGGCAATTCGGCCCGGCGCGCCCGAACCCACCCCCGATCACCCGCTGGAGCGATCTTCCCGCACGACTACGATACCAGATCGGCGCAAGCAGGGGGCGATCTGCCCAGCAGGGCAACGCCCCGTACGATATCCTCCTGCCTCGCGGGAGAGCCCAGAACGAACCGGAATGGAGGCGGAAGAATGGACGTGGAGCGAGAACGCCTCGATGTGGACATCCTCTTCGTGGGGGCCGGCCCCGCGACGCTGGCCAGCGCCATCCGGGTCGTGGACCTCTCCAAGCAGAGGAATGTTGATCCGCCGGCGATGCTCGTGATCGAGAAGGGGTCCGAGATCGGGGAACACCAGCTCTCAGGCGCCGTCATCAACCCGCGGGCCATCGAGGAGCTCGTACCCGAGTACAGAGAGAAGGGCTTCCCCTTCCACTACGAGGTCACGAATGAGGCGTTCCTCTTCTTCACTGCGAAGCGCGCGATTCGCGTGCCGATCACGCCTCCCCAGTTCGCAAACCACGGCAACTTCGTCGTCTCGCTCTCGGAGGTGACCAAATGGCTGGCCGAGCAGGCCGAGGCGCGCGAGATCGAGATCTATCCCGGCTTCGCCGCCGCGAAGCTGCTCTTCGAAGGCGACCGCGTGGCCGGGGTCCAGATCCAGGACCGCGGGATCGACAAGGACGGGAAGGCCAAGGGGGTCTACGAGCCCGGTGCCGAGATCTACGCCAAGTGCGTGGTGCTTGGCGAGGGGCCGCGCGGCTCTTGCACCAAGCAGCTGCTGGAGAAGCTCCCACACCTCGCGGGCTCCAACCCACAGATCTACGCAACCGGCATCAAGGAGCTCTGGAAGATCAAGTCCGAGAACCATGTGCCGGGCCGCGTCATTCACACCATGGGCTGGCCGGCCGGGCCCGCGACCTTCGGCGGCTCCTGGATCTACGACATGAAGGGCAACATGGTATCGATGGGCTTCGTCACCGGCCTCGACGCCACGAGCCCTTACAGCGATCCGCACGACAACA
>DAOVBF010000019.1 GCA_030673955.1 Deltaproteobacteria bacterium | reverse complement strand
TAACCGGGCTGGAGCGGCTCTGCCCGCCGATACCCCGCCAACAGGGCACGCACGAAGTCGCGGGCCCACGGGCAGGCGCGGCCGCCCGCGCCGATAACCCGCCAGTCGGGCAGCCGGGTCCCGCTAGCGCGCGCTCGAGCTCGGCGCAGGGGTGAAGCTGGGTTCCGGACTGAGATCCGGCGCAATGCTAGGCGCGGGCTCGATGCGCAGTGGGCCCGGCTCGACCTCTGGCCGGATGCGAGGCCGAAGCTCGCCGGGCGCCTGCTTGGGGAGCTGCTTGCGCGGCTCCTGGCGGCGCTTGAGGAGGCGCTTTTTCTGCTCGGGACTGAGCTCTTGCAGCTGCTGGCGAATCCGCTCGCGCTTGGGCTTCGGAAGACTCTGGAATTTCTCGAACCGCTCCCGAAGCTGCTTCTTCTCCGCCGGAGGAAGGCTGCGCCAGCGTTGGTAGTTCTCGCGAATTCGCAGCTGCTCCGCAGACGGAAGGCTCCGGAAGGTGCGGTACCGCTCTCGCATGTGCTGCCGCTGGGTCGGAGGAAGCTCCCGCCAGCGCTTGACCCGTTCCCGCATGTGCCTCTGCTGCTCGGGCGGCATCTCCCGGTACTCGCGGAAGCGTTCGCGGAGCCGCTCCCTCTCGCTGGGGGAGATTCGCTGCCACCAGCGGATCCGATCCTGAAGCTTCTCGCCCCCTGCTGCGCTGGCCGGAGCCTCGGCCTCTGCCGCCTCCGCTAGCGCGCACGGGGGCACGGCACAGACCAGGATGAAAGCCAGCGGCAAGACCAACGCTGTGACCCTGCTCACGGTAACTCCTTTCCGCCGCTCGGGGCGGGCGCATCGATGGGAATGGGCAGATCTTCCTCCGGGTCCCAGTCGCGGAGCAGATCCCATTCGAGGAGTACGTTGAGCTCCCGGAGCAGCTCCATGTCCTCGCGACTCAGCTCCGGAGCCCCCATCGAGTGAGAGACCGAACCCGCCGGCGGCGGGCTCGGGGGCTTTTCCTGTGCTGCCGGGTCGGCCGCCATCAGCAGCGGGAGCCCAAAGGCGAGCAGCTGGATTCTCCACGCCCTCAAATCTCCTCCGATCCGGACCACGCCTCGAGCACGTCCAGTGCGGCCAGTAGCTCCGGGTCCGCTTCGAGCAGAAGCTCGAAACCTTCCGCATCGGCCACGATTGCCCAGTCCTGCGCGGATAGCGAAGGATCCCGGAGCGAGAGCAGTAGGGCCAGCCCCGCAACAAGCGCGGCCCCAGCGGCGACCCAACCCAGGCGCGGCAGCGCAAACCAGCGGGCGCGCCAGCCGGCCGGCTCCTCGGCACGCGCCATCCGCGCCCAGAAACGGGCCTCGAACTGAGGCGACGGCTCCACCCGCGGAAGCAACGCGATCGCGTGGTCTAAACTCGCGCGCTTCTCGAGCGCGAGGCTGCAGCTGGCGCAGGCGGGCAGGTGGGCCTCGAAGCCCTCGCGCGTTTCAGCATCGAGCTCCCCGTCCAGGTAGGCGTCCAGCTCGGGTCCGAATCGGTTGCAACCGCTCATGGCTCTCGCTCACCCAGCAGCTTCAGCAGGTTCTCGCGAGCCCGGTGGATGAGGCTCTTCACACTCGACGGGCTCGCGCCGAGAACCTCGCCGATCTCGGCGTACCCGAGGCCCCTCTCGGCCCGCAACAGCAGGGCCGCGCGCTGTCGATCCGGCAGACTCGCAAGCGCCTGCTCGACGGCGCTCACTGCTCGCTTGGCCTCCAGGTGCTCCTCCCCTCCCGGCTGCGGATCCTCGAGCCGATCCAACACGGACTCCTCCAGCGGCGTCTCCCGCTTCCGGTAGCTTCGACCCAGCTCGTTCAGTGCCAAGTTGCTAGCGATCGAGAACAACCACGTCGAGAAGCGCGCTCTCGGCTCATAGCGATCGCGTGCCTGGTAGACCCGCAAGAAAACCTCCTGCGCGAGCTCTTCTGCCCGGTCCCGCTCCGGGAGCATGCGCGCCAGGAAATTCACCAGAGGCGGAGTGTAACGACGAAACAACGCCTCGAAGGCGCGCCGATCTCCCCCCCGGACTCGGAGCATGAGCCGGGCATCATCGTCGATCATAGAAGCCGTCGACGAGCCGACCCTTTCGATTGGTTAAACCGTGCTGGGCCACGGAGGTTCCGCGGGAGCCATCGCCCCCTCGGGCGCGCCCCGGGCGAGCTGATCGGCAGAAGCAGCCGCAAGCTGGAACCGCCCCCCTGCCGGAGCCTTGCGCAGGATCTTGCGCGCAGAGCGCGGCTCGCGCCAGCGGCCCGACCCAAGACTCCCCCCATGTCCGCCAAGTTCGCAAGACCCCCCAACGGTAACCACGCACGGTGGCGTTGACGAGGCGGTGCGGGCCGCTCCGGGACGAGGGCCAGGCCGGCCGCCACTCCAAGTGCTCGCGTCTTCCCTCTCTCGCCGGGCCAGCCGCGGGGCCACGGCCCTCGCGCAAGCCAGCCCCTGCCGCGACCCGATCTCGGAGATCGCCGAGCCGGGGCTGAGCGTTTCTTGGTGCCTCCGGGGATGCAGGAGGTAAACTCAGGAGCGTGGCACGCCAGATCATCCAGATCCTGGACACGACGCTTCGAGACGGGGAACAGACGCCGAACGTAGCGTACACACCCGCCGAGAAGGTCCAGATCGCCCGGCTCTTGCTGCGCGAAGTGAAGGTGGATCGAATCGAGTTCGCCAACGCGCGCATCTCAGAGGGCGAGGCGGCCGCGGTTCGGCGCATCACGACCTGGGCCCGCAGGTCCAAGCTCCAAGAGCGCGTCGAGATCCTGGGCTATGTCGATGGGAAGCGATCAGTGGACTGGATCATCAAGCACGGCGGTGCGGCCCTCAACCTGCTCACCAAGGGGTCACGTGTACACTGCGAGAAGCAGCTCCGCAGCACACCCGAGCAGCATTTCAAGAGCATCGCCGAGACGATTCGCTACGCCCGCCGGCGGGGGCTCATCGTGAACGTGTTTCTCGAGGACTGGTCCAACGGCGTGCAGGACAGCTTCGAGTACGTATTTGCGCACATCTCCAACCTGAACGGCCTCGGTGTGAAGCGCGTCTTCCTGCCCGATACGCTGGGCATCCTGAACCCGTCGGACACCGAGCGCTACGTGGGACTCATGACGCGGACCTGGCCCGACCTTCACTTCGAGTTCCACGCACACAACGACTACGGTCTTGCAACCGCAAACTGCCTGGCGGCCGTCGAGGCGGGCGCCCGCGGCCTCCACACCAGCGTGAACGGGATGGGGGAGCGGACCGGCAACACGCGCCTGGCCGAGGTCGTGGCCTCGCTGCATGACCTCACCCCCTACCGCACCCGTCTCGATGAGAGCAAGCTCACGGCCATCAGCGAGATGGTTTCGACGTTCTCGGGCAAGCCCGTCGCGGACAACGCTCCCGTGGTGGGACGCGACGTGTTCACACAGACAGCGGGCATCCACGCGGACGGAGATTGGAAGGCCAGCCTCTACGCCAACAAGCTGCTTCCCAGCCGCTTCGGTCGTCGCCGCCGCTACGCTCTCGGAAAGATGTCCGGCAAGGCGTCGCTCAACCAGAATCTGGCGGCGCTCGGCATCAAGCTGCTGCCGGAGAACCGTGAGCTGGTGCTCCAGCGGATCATCGAACTCGGGGACAAGAAACACACGGTGACCCCGGAAGACCTGCCCATGATCATCGCGGACGTGCTCAAGACGCCCGAGCACCAGCTCGTGCGGATCGAGAGCTACGAGATCCACTCGAGAAACGACGACCTCCCGAGCGCGAGCCTCTGTCTCGCCTACCAGGGGCAGAAGGTCGAGGCCAGCTCGACCGGAGACGGCGGATACGATGCCTTCATGCAGGCTCTGGCCAAGGCCACACGGAAGCTGGGGCTCAAGCTCCCCACGCTGGTCGACTACAAGGTCCGCATTCCGCCGGGCGGAAAGTCCGGCGCGCTCGTTGAGACCCTCATCACCTGGCGTATGGGCGCGCGCGCGCGACCCTTTTCCACCCTCGCGGTGGACTCCGATCAGGTCGCGGCCGCAGTGATCGCTACGGAGAAGATGTTGAACCTGGTGGCGAAGCCCCGGAACACGAGGGCGTGAAGCGCTTCCTGCTACTCGGGGCCCTTCTCCTCGCCTGCACGTCCTCCAGAGGACCCAACCCGCTCTACGCCCCCACCGAGAGCGTGCTCGAGGTGATCTCGGTCCTGCGCCTCCACATCGACGACGATACCTACCGCTTTCCACCGGCGCGAGATTTCACCGGCAAGAACATCTACCGCGCGGTGCTGCGTCGGCTCGAGGCACTGGAGGAGCTCCACGCGGAGAAGTTCCGGTCCGGGTATCTGACCGACGTGATCCTCTTTGCCAAGGCCCGGGCTCTCGAGCGCATTACCGAGTACGATCTCGCCGCCCAGCATTACAATCGCGTTCTGGATCTCGACTCTCCGCTGCGCGAGGACGCATACATCTCGAAGTACGTCTGCAAAACGCTCGACTCGGCCAGTCGGATCGAGCCGAGCTCGGGGGCAACCCCGGGAGAGGCGATGTCGGACTTCGATCGGCGTATCCAGATGCTGAATACGCTCACGAACGAAGTCGAGGGAACCCATTACACCCCCGTTGTCGAGGAGGAGATCGAACGCGCCGCTCTCGCGCGCGCGGAGTACTTCGGGGCGCGGCGCACGATCGAGCCATGGCTAGATGTGATCGCGCTTCAGCAATACCAGCAGCTGGTTCAGGATCACTCGGAGAGCAAGAACCGGAACAGACATCTGCTCAGTCTCGCGGACCTCTATGTGGATCTCTCGCGCCAGTACGTGAGGCGCTTTCCGCCGACGTCGCTCGGGTTCGACCCGGCGACCTTCGACGAGTACGCGTTCGCGGCGACCCGGCTTTACGAAGCGGTGGCGCAACGCGATGGCGCAATCGAGAAGATCGAGGCTGCGAGAAAGCTCGAGGCGTTTCTCGCCTTCACCCTCCAGGTCTACGATGAGAAGCTACGTCGTCAGTAGTCTCGTGATCACAGCGCTCTGGCTGGCGGCCTGCGCGGGTCCGCGGGCGCTGTCACCCGCAGAGCGGGAGCCGCTGGTCCGAGAGTCCGCCCGGCGCCAGCCGCTGCCCGACGAGGTCGAGCGCGCAGCGGGACGTCTTGCCGCGCTCACCCTGGCCGATCAGCCCGACACCGCGGCCGAGATCCTGGCTGCGATCCAGGAGCACGACGCGGGGCTCGAGGCGCAGGGCGAGCGGCCCAGCGGCCTCTCCGACAACGGCCTGGATCTCCTCAACTCGCTGGATGGCACGAGCAGCTATCCCGAGCGTGCGCAGCAACTGCTCGAGCGGCGGGATATCGACCCCGTATTGCGCAGGCGCCTGGAGCGTTACCTCGAATCCCAACCCCTGCGCGTGGCCGAGAGACGCCTGCGCGAGGACCGCGTCCGAAAGCTGGGGTCGATCTTCAACCAGCTCGTCGCGCCCGTATCGCGCTTCTTCATCGGGGGCGCTGTGCCAACGATCGAGAGCGGCCGCGCGGCCATCGCGTCGTTGCTCTTGATGCACAGCTTCCCCGAGGCGACAACACAGGAGAGACAGGCCCTGCGAGCCTACCAGGAGTTCCTCGAGCGCCATCCGGATGCACCCGAGAGCGAATGGGTGGCTGAGGAAATCGCTCGCTACAAACGAAAGCTTCATCGGCAGCTTCACGGCCAGGCGCTGGAGGCCGCGGAGCGCGCCATGAAAGCCGGCCACCCCGATGCAGCGCTGGCCCATCTCGACCGCGCGGACCGGCTGGTGCCGAATGACCGGCGCGCTGCGTCACTGCGAGTACGCGCAAAGTGGGAACAGGAGAGACGCAACGTAGCCATTCAGCGGAGCCTCGGGGCGCGAGAGGTGGTCGGTATACCACTGGACCTGGAGACGGCGGCGGAGTTCGAGCAGCTCGCGCTGGCGGTGCTCAAGGCGCCGCCTGATCAGGTGGCGCGCCACGCCGCGGCCTGGGAGGACCGACACGACAGCGGGCCGCTCTGGGGCGAAGTGCGCTTCCTACAGACCTACTGGTACCTCGCGCACAACGAGGAAGATGAGTTCTTCCGCGCTATGAAAGAGGTTGCCGGATTGGATCCGCGCCGAAGTACGATGGCACGTCACGCGCGCTGGCTCATAAACGACCCGGAGCAGAACCCGCACGCGTTCTATCGCGCCGCGCGCCGAGCCGACCGGAGGCAACGCGCAGGCTGGATCCTGCTCGGCAGGCACGCCCGAGGACCCACCCGCCGTGGCCTCCCGTGGCCATTGGAGTGGATCCTCTCGCTGCCGGGCTTTGCCACGTCTCTCGTGACGATGCCGGTCCGCCTGCTCCAGTACCCGGGCACGCGACCGCACTTCGGTGGCGGCGTGCTGCACGCGGGCGAACGCTACCTCGCGCGCTTCCCAGAGGGGCAGCACGCGGAGGAGGTGCACCGGGAACTGGAAGGGCTCTACGCCATCCGCGGCCGCTGGGGCCAGGCTCTGGAGCATCACAGGGCGCGCGCGCACCCTGACCCGAAGCGGGTCGCCACATACCGGGAGCGGATCGCCGAACGTACCCTCGACGCGGCAGAGCTGCATCGGCGTCTCGACGTGCGTGCGGCGATCTACCGGTCCGTACTGAACGAGTACAGCGATACTCCGCAGGCCGAGCGCGCGCGAAGCGAGCTCAAGGAGCTCGTGCTGAACGCCTCCCCGCAACGCATCCGCCTCTCGAAGGAATTCCTCCGCGAGTACCCCGAGCTGTGGGCGCCGGGAGCCCTCGGCCTGCGCTCGGAGCTGCTGGACGGGGAAGAGGAAAACGGCGAGATGGCCGACGAAGGGATCACATTGCTCGGCCGCACCTGGGTGCGGATCTCGCTCGTGGGCAAGGAACCGGTCGTGGAAGAAGTGCCGCGCGAGGACTTCGCCCGCTTCATCGCGGCCCTCGAGGAGGTCAGCTACCGCCGGCTCGTCACCGACGAGCGCGAGCGACCGGAGCCCGACCCCCAACGCGATCTCTTCTTCGAGCGCGCCCGCCTCGGCCTCCTAGACGAAGCAGACGTGCGCCCCTCGGCCCGCTCGGAGGCAGTGTTTCTCAGCACAGCCGAGAAGCACGGCAGGATCCGGCGCACCGAGTCGATCCTACCGGTAGAGATCGTTCTCCAGGGCGGGCTCGAGGACTTCGGCCTCGCGGCCTTCCCGCGCGTTCGCCTCCCCAGGGAGACCCCCGACGCTTTCCTATATCGCTAGGTCACCGCCGTAAGCCCTGGCCAGGAGCTCGACCGGGTGCACGACCTCCACGTCGAGCCCCGCCTCCCGCACGCCGTAGCCGATCTGTAGCAAGCAGCTTGGATTGCCCGTCGCCACCGCGGCGGCGCCCGTCGCGCGGATCGCCGCGATCTTGCGAGCCAGAAGCTTTGTGGACATTTCGGCGTGTGTGAGGCTGTAGATCCCAGCCCCGCCGCAGCAGTCCTCGGTACCGGGCAGGTCGAAGAGCTCCAGGCCCGGGATCGCACGCAGGAGCGCGCGCGGTGCGTCGGCGACGCGCTGTCCATGCAGCAGGTGGCAGGGATCGTCATACGCTACGCGCAGATTGACGGCGACCTCCGGGGGCCGCAGGCCGGCTTCATGCAGCCACTCGGAGACATCATGGACCTTGCGCGCGATCTCGCCGGGATATTCCTTGAGCGCCGCCCCGCAGCCCGCGGAGTTGACCACGATGGCGTCGAAGCTGTCGAGCGGGAACCGTCTACGGTTCTTACGCCGTAGCCGCTCGGCGCCACGGCGGTCGCCGCTGTGAAGATGCAGCGCGCCGCAGCAGCGCTGGTTCCTGGGGATCGCCACCTCGAAACCGTTTTTCACGAGCACCGTCAACGTGGCCGCGTTAACCGGCTCGAAGAGCTCCGGCATGAGACAGCCCGAGAAGAACGCGACCCGTCCCCGACGCGGAGCCTCGGCGGGGACCACCCGCGGTGGACGGAACGGATCGGGCAGCGGCGGCAGCATGCGCTCGGCGCGCGCCAGAGACGGCAGCAGCCCCAGGAGGCCGCTCTTTCGGACCAGGTGCTGCAACCCCCTCCGTTGATAGAACCGCAACGCGCCGGAGGTCGCGCGCAGCATCCGCGGCGAGCCGATCACCCGTCGAAGGATCAAACGCCCGAGCAGCCGTGTCACGCGGGGGCGGGCGCCGCGGACATCGATCTCGGCGCGCATGGTCTCAACCAGATGTCCGTAACGCACCCCCGCCGGGCAGGCCGACTCGCACGCGCGGCAGGCCAGACAGAAGTACATCTCCTCCGTCACCTGCTCGTGCAAGCCGAGTCGGCCCTCCGCCACGCCGCGCATCAAGTAGATTCGCCCCCGCGGCGAGCTGGTCTCGCGCCCCGTCTCCTGATAGGTAGGGCAGTGGGGCAAGCAGAGCCCGCAATGCACACAGTCCAGGGTCGCGTCGTAGTCGATGAGCCCTGGCGAGGGCTTGGTCGCTTTCTCGGGCAGAGACGTGGTCACGGATGTCAAATCCCTCCCACGAAGCGGCCGGGCGAGAGGATCCGCTCGGGGTCGAAGCGCTGCTTCAGCGCACGCATGAGCGGCAGTGCCTCCGGGGACGGCCAGAACACATCGATGCGCGCCTTCTGCTCCAGCGTGGCCCGCTCGACGAAGACCGTCCAGCGCTGCTCTCGAGCCCGCTCGAGGATCTGCAAGAGCGTCGCTTCGGGTACCTCGGCCACCACGACACCCACCAGCGGCAGCGCCAGGCGCAGTGACGCCTGCCCCGCGAGGTCCACGAGCTCCGTGCAGATCGCCGACACATCACTCGCCCGAGCCGACACTCTTATACGTATGGTGGCTTCGGGCCGGGGCGCCAGGCCGGCGGCCTCCGCGCAAACCTGCGCCCAGTCCGCCGCCTCGAGCCGTGCGCCCTCTGGACCTCGCGCACGCTGCGTGACGTCGGCCTCGACTCCCTCCCACCTCCAGAGCAGACGCGCCGCGTTCCCCTGCGGCCGCAGGACCGCGGCCCGGGGCTCGCAGGGCAGCAACTCGCGCGAGACAGTGAATGCGGTCTCCCGGGTCTCGAAGTCCCGGCACAGCAGCCGCCGCGCCTCGGGCAGCGGTCTCAGGCGAAGCGTCGCCTCGGTGATCACACCCAGCGTTCCAAAGGAGCCACAGTAAAGCCGCACGAGGTCGAAGCCCGTCACGTTCTTGACGACCTGCCCTCCGCAACGCTCGAGCTGCCCGTCGGGATGCGCCACCTGAAGTCCGAGCACGTCGTTCCGGAGGCGCCAGTCGGGTGCGAACTCCAAACCGCTGGGATCCACCGCGATGGTCCCCCCGACGGTCGCGCCGGGGTAGAGCGTGCACAGCAGGGTGCGCTTTCCCCGCTCGGCCGCGGCGTGCTCGAGCGTCTCCACCGGGACACCCGCCTGAACCGTCACGATGCCTTCCTCGGCCTGCAGCTTGATCTGCTCCCCGAGGCGCGTAAGATCC
The DNA here is from genome assembly GCA_030673955.1 of Deltaproteobacteria bacterium. Lineage (GTDB taxonomy): Bacteria > Myxococcota_A > UBA9160 > SZUA-336 > SZUA-336 > SMWZ01. Next base: position 445 of record DAOVBF010000019.1, on the reverse strand, counting down.
ACGCGCACGAGGGCCTTGGCCTCGGCCCGGTTCCCCCACGCGAGCTTGGATCCCGCACCGCTCGGCACGATGGGCCGGCCGCTTTCCCGCGCCTTCGCGAGACATGCGGCGACCTCTTCAGCGGTGCCTGGGCAAACGACCATCGAAACCGGCACGCCGTCGAGACTCTCGTCGGCGGGCACGTAGCAGTGATCTGCACCCACAACATCTTCGAAAGGATCGTTCACCATCAGAAATCGATCTTCGAGTAGCCTCGGTGTCGCGGGTTGCTCTCCGCGCACGCCCGCGGAGCCGGGATCAGCTTGCCGGGATTGCAGCGGTCCTCGGGGTCGAAGGCGTCGTGAACCCAGCGCATCCGCTCAAGATCCGGCTCGCTGAGGAGCAGACGCATGTAATCGCGTTTCTCGATGCCGATTCCGTGCTCGCCCGAGAGCACACCACCCGC
>DAOVBF010000290.1 GCA_030673955.1 Deltaproteobacteria bacterium | reverse complement strand
CGGCCCGAAGCTGAGCGTCGCCAGGGCCGTGCTCTCGGTGAGACCGTAGCCGAGGCCCAGGGATGCGCGGGCGTTCGGAAACACCTGGCGAAGGCGTTCCTGCAGCTCCCGGGTCATGGGCGCACCCCCGGAGCCGACGGTGCGCACGCTCGAGAGATCGTACTTGGCAGCGTCGGGATGGGTCACCAGGCGGTGAGCCATAGTTCCCATCGGGCCCCAGGTCGTGACCTTTTCGTGCTCGATGAGCTGCATCACGCGCACGGGGTCGTAACGCCCGGCTGTCCAGACCGTCTTGAGACCGTTGGCCAGCGCCGTGACGGCACCTGAGTAGAGGCCAGAGACGTGGAAGAGAGGAGTTGTCACCAGCATACAGTTCGCAGTGGAGAGGGGACCTCCGCTTTTTCCCTCGGCGGCGGCCGACATGATCATGCGTAGACCGTGGAAGAGCTGGATACTGAGGAGGGCCACGATGTTGCGGTGGGTGTTCACGGCGCCCTTGGGACGGCCGGTGGTGCCACTCGTGTAGAGGATGCAAGCGGGGTCGTCCTCTTCGATGGGCACGCTGGATAGCTCCGCGTCCGGGGCGTGTGCCGCGAGCTTATCGAACTCCGTCTCGACTGCGATTACGGGAATCGAGACGCGGCTGCCCGCGATGCGGGCAAGACGCTTGGCATCCCCGATCAGCAGCTTCGGCTCGCAGTCTTCGAGGCCCCAGAGAATCTCGTCCCCCGTCCACCAGCCGTTCATCCCGACCGCGATCGCACCCAGGCTCACGGCCGCCCAGAAACTAATCATCCACTCCGGGCAGTTGGCGGCCAGAATCGCGACCCGATCGCCCGGGCGGACCCCGTAGCGCTCCTCGAGGGCCCGGGCCACGGACGCAACAAGCCTCAGGTGCTCGGTATATGTGATCCGGCGGTCCTCGTAGACGAGATACTCCGCATCCCCGAAGCGGGCGGAGTCCTGGACCAGGGCCCGCAGGGACGGCGCGCGCCGCTTGAAGACCTGCACGCGGGCTCCGAGCACAACGTCCTCACAGAGCTCGCAGGGGCCTCCCGCCGCAGTGAGCTGCGCTTCGATCTCCTGGAGGCTCGGCACGAAAACGCAGTCTATCAAGAATCGCCCGATCTCGGGTAGAATCGGGCGCCTCATCAAGCCCCGGGGGACACCCGCCAGTGAAAGCGCTCTCCAGCTTGACCGCGAGCCGAGGTCGCCGTTCGCTCCGAAAGACCGGGGCGGTCACCTTTCTGTGCCTGCTCTTTACTTTCGGCTACGCAGCGGGTAGTGAAGCCTCCCTCCGCGCCCTCCAGATCACGCCGGAAAACGCCGCGGTGCTCATGATCGGAGGGCCCGATGCGAGCGGCGGCGTAGGCGACTGGTACCTCGCCAATGACGTGGTCGAGGTCATCATCGACGATCCCGCGCGCCGCCATGGCAAGCTGAACCACGGTGGAACCATCATCGACGCGGGTCTCATCGACCGCAAGGACGAGGACCAGTTCGCCCGGCTGTTTCCGATTCTCAACCTGGACCAGCGGGTCTTCGCGAACTACGACACCATCCGAGCGGAGCTAAACGAATCCGAGGGCTGGGCTCGCATCGTCGTCTCGAGCAGCCGGGGCCTGAGCTCGCTCCCCCGCGGAAGCTGGCTGCAGCGCCGCCGGGACCTGCTGGTTCCGGATCCCGAGGAGCTCCGGGACGTCTTCATCGAGACCGAGTACCGAGTGCGTCGCGGAGAGCCTTTCATCTACCTCGCCACCACGCTTCGCAACGCGGGAGAGGACGACGCTCCCGTAGTCGCTTACGGCGACGTGCTGATGCGGGGTGCGCGCGCGCTGCGAGCGTTCACCGGAAACACGCTCGATCCCCCGACCTCCCGCGGCTTCCATCACCTTTCCTTCGACCGCAGCCGCCTCAGCACGGCCGGAGACGCGATGGCGCCCTTCACGTTCCTGAGCGCGCCGGGCTCTCGGGGCTACCCGCCCATCGCCTACGCGTTCTTTTCACCCGAACGCACAGCCGAGAGCCAGGTGCCCTTTTTCGGTGTCACGGACGATCAACTAAGCATGATGTCCGCCTTCCTCTTCGAGCATAATTGGAAGCGACTGAGTGCCTTTCGCATCTGGCGTGCGTCCCGCAAGAAACTTCCCGCGGGGGCGAGCTGGACCTACCGGCGACGCTTGCTGATCACGGGGAGATCCAACGTCTCCTCCACCACCGACGTGATGTTCCCGCTGCTAGGCTATGCAACGGGCAAGAGCGGCGTCATAGGACGCGTCCGGCCGAAGCAGGTGCCCCACGTGCTCCACGTGACGGAGGCGGTGACGGGCGCGCCCGTGACGACGATGGAGACGCAAACCTCGGGTCGACAGGCCGGCAACTACCACGTCGTGCTCCCGCCCGGAAACTACGTGCTCCTGATCCAGGCGCCGCAGCGGTTGGTCGCGAAGCGCCAGGTCGAGGTGCCCCAGAGCGGATTCGCGGACGCTCTGGAAACGCTAACGCCCGAACCGGGTTACCTGCGCTTCGAGCCCGGCTTCAGCGACGGGCAGCCCGCACGGATCATCGTCAAGGGAGAGGGCAACACCGCCGATCCCA
>DAOVBF010000018.1 GCA_030673955.1 Deltaproteobacteria bacterium | reverse complement strand
CGCCGCGGTGGAATCGGGGTACATGAAGCGAGCACTCGTTGAAGCCAACGCTGCGCGCCTCGCAGCCATCGAGTCCGGCGAGCGCGTATGGGTCGGTGTGAACCGTTACTCCGAGAGCGAGCCCTCGCCACTCACCCGGGACGGGGCAGGCGGGATCCTCGTCCCCGATCCGCAGGCCGAGCGGGCACAGATCGAGCGCCTGCGCGCTCACCGCGCGCGGCGCGACGCTTCCGAGGTGAAGGCCACTCTGCGCGCCCTACACGATGGGGTGAAGAACGGCGAGAACGTCATGCCTCTATCGATCCGCTGCGCTCACGCCGGGGTGACCACGGGCGAGTGGGCGGACACACTGCGCGAGATCTTCGGCGAGTATCGCGCACCGACCGGCGTGGAGTCGCCACTCCAGCTCCGTTCCGAAGACGGGACGGTCGCGGAGGTCAGACAACGGGTGGCGGAGATCTCCGATCGGCTGGGTCGGCGCCTCAAGGTGCTGATCGGCAAGCCCGGGCTGGATGGGCATTCGAGCGGCGCAGAGCAGATCGCGATCTTCGCCCGAGATTCGGGTTTGGAGGTCGTCTACCAGGGCATTCGCCTCACGCCAGACGAGATCGTGAACTCGGCCGAGCAGGAGGGCGTGCACCTGATCGGGCTTTCGATCCTCTCGGGCTCTCACCTGGAGCTGGTACCGGCGATCGTGCAGCGTGTGGACGTGCCAGTACTCGTCGGCGGGATCATTCCGGAAGAGGACTCGGAGAAGCTGCGCGCGCAGGGGGTCGCCGCGGTGTACACCCCGCGGGACTACGACGTCCACCGTGTCATTCGCGAGATGGTGGAGATCGCAGCCCGGGCGCATGGCATTGCCTAGCGAGAGCCTGGACGCGCTGGTCGAGGGGATCCTCAGGGGTGAGAGTGTTTCCATCGCGCATGCGCTGGCGCGCGTCGAGGACTCACGGCCGCAAGCGCTGGCCGGACAGCGCGCACTACTGGCTCGCCTCGAGGCGGAAACGCCAAGCGCACACACCGTGGTCGGCCTCACGGGCGCCCCGGGCGTGGGTAAGTCGAGCCTGGCCTCCGCGCTGATTCGCCACTGGCTGAGCGACGGACGCGGCGTGGGGATGGTGGCCGTGGACCCGACCAGTCGCCGCACCGGAGGCGCGCTGCTCGGCGACCGCGCTCGTCTGCGCTTCCCGCCGAACGAGCGAGTCTTCGTGCGCTCGATGGCGACCCATGATCAGCTCGGCGGGCTCGCGCCCGCGACGCGCGCGGCCGTCGTGGTGCTGCGCGCCGCCTTCGATTGGACGCTCGTGGAAACTGTGGGCGTAGGTCAGTCCGAGGTGGATGTCGAGACCGTGGCCGACAGCGTGGTGCTGGTGCTCCAGCCGGGCTCGGGCGACACACTCCAGTTCATGAAGGCGGGAATCCTGGAGATCCCCGATGTTCTGGTGGTCCACAAGTGGGACCTGGGCGCGGCCGCGGAACGCACCCGCGCCGACCTCGAATCGATTCTGGCGATCGCAGCCAAGACCTCGCAGGGTTGGAGCCCCCCCGTTCTCGGAGTCAGCGCACAAACCGGGAAAGCAGTTGCCGAGCTCGCAGGGACTCTGCGTGAGCACCGGGCGTATCTGGACCGCTCCAAGGAGCTCTCGCAGCGACACCAAGCGAGTCGGGTGTCGTGGGCGCTCGAGCTCTTCACGCTCCGCTATGGAACGCTCGGACTCGAGCGTCTGGGTGGCCGCGGGGCGACGGAACGCTTGGCCGCGGAGATCGGGGGCACGGCGCTCGACGCCTTCAGCGAGCTCGCCACTCGAGCAGGACTCGCCTCGTAGCCTCGTCCAGATCCAGGCACGCGAGCAGCGCATCGTAGTTGGTGAGCGTCTGCCAGGACACGCCCGCCTCCTCCAAGCGGCGCGCGGCCGCGGGGAAGCCGTAGGAAAAGATCCCCTGCACTCCGATCACCTTGCCGCCCTCCGCGCCCAGAGCCTCCACGGCCGTGCACGCGGTGCCCCCGAACGAGATCAGATCCTCGACGAGTACCACGCGCTCGCCGCGCAGGGGCCGACCCTCGACTTTTCGCTTCAGGCCGTGGTCCTTGGAGCTCGCTCGCACGTAGACCATGGGCCGCTCGAGCCGCTCGGCCACCCACGCCGCGTGTGGAATGCCCGCGGTCGCTGCGCCGGCGATCACCTCGCACTCGGGAAAACGGATGCGAATCGCATCCGCCAGGCCCTCCGCGATGCGCGCGCGGGCCTTCGGATACGAGATCAGCCTGCGGTTGTCGCAGTAGATCGGCGCCCTCTCGCCGGAGGTCCAGGTGAACCAATCCTCGGGATTCGTGCGAAGCTGGACGGCCTCGACCTCGACAAGCAGCCGGGCGTAGTCCTCGGGACTCAACGTTCGCGTCCCACCCAGACGGGCTCGGCGACCTCGCTGCGACGGTTCACCACGCGCGCAACCACGAAAAGGAAGTCGGAGAGTCGGTTTAGATAGCGCACCACGACTGGCGCCACGACCTCCCTGTCCGCGAGCGATATCACCCGGCGCTCCGCCCGTCGACATACCGTGCGAGCCAGGTGAAGCAGCCCCGCGGGCCGGGTCCCCCCGGGGACAATGAAGGAGTGCAGTGGCTCGATCTCGGCACTTAGGCCGTCGATCCAGCGCTCGAGATCCGCGACGTCGCGGTCGCCCACTCGCGGCACGCCCTTGCCCTGATCCTGGCGCTGTTCCAGGTCCGGCGTTGCCAGCTCAGCGCCCAGATCGAAGAGCGACGCCTGAATGGCGCGCAGAGGGTCGAGCAGGTCCGCGTGCTCGATCTCCGCAATGGCCAGTCCCAGGATCGCGTTCAGCTCATCGACCGCGCCGTAGGCCTCGACTCGCGGCGTGTCTTTGCGCACGCGCCGGCCTCCGAAGAGCGAGGTCTCGCCCTCGTCCCCGCCCCGCGTGTAGATCTTCATGTCGGCGAGTATAACCAGCGAGCTAGCGGGCGGCAGACGCCCCTACTGGCCAGGTAGCGGCCGGCAGAGCCGGCCTGCTGGCACGGCGCGTGACTGCGTACGCGCCTCAGCTCGCGCCGTACCCCCCCGGGGTGCCTTATGCTTGGGCGGTGGCGGTTCAGGTCCGAAGGCGAGATGGAGCCATCGAGCTCGAGAACGAATGGCTCCGGCTGGTCCTCGACCTCGCAAGCCTGCGGATGAGCTTGCAGGCACACACCCACGCGACCCGCGTGGAGGGGTTCGCTCCCCGCGTCTGGCTGGAGGGGCGTCCGCTGGTCGCCGAGCGGGCGATGCTGGACGGCTACGGCGAGATCCGAAGCCGCTATGGATTGGCCACACGCATCCACGTGCGCTGCCGGAGCGGACTCCCGCTGGATTTCGAGCTCGACGTCGACGTCGGAAGCGACTGGCCCGGCTTGGCTCTGGGGCTGCGCCTGGACAACCGCGGCGATGAAGCTCTGCGCATAGCAGGGATCGAGCCCTTCTTCTGGAGCCGATCCGAGGGCGGAGCGCTGCTCCTCCCCGGCCCGGCCAACGCGCTGCGCTTCTTCCAAATGGGCTACCAGTCGTGGTCCCCGGCGGGTTTCCTGCCGCTGGGTGCGAAGGGTCGTCACCCCCGCATTCCGCTCCTGCGCCACATACACTGCGGCCCCTTCACACCCCTTCCCCGACGAGACCTGCACGTCTCGGACTTCATGACCACGCTGCGTGCTCCGGGGCAGGCAGGCCTCACACTCGGCTTCCTCAGCCACCGCAACTTTCTGACGCACGTCGCGCTTCAGCACCGCCGTGAGCGGCTGGACGTCCTGCGGGCGCACGTTGCCACCGAGACCCTGCCCCTGGCCCCGCACTCCACGCTGGAGGCGGAGCGACTCTGGATCGGCCTGGTCAACCCCGACCAAGACGGAGTCGCGAGCTGGGCCGAACGCACGGGCACGGAGATGGGGGCACCCGTGCCGGCGCGAGTTGGGTCCGCCTGGTGCTCCTGGTACGAGTTCTACACGCGCCTGCGCGCCGAGGATGTGAGGCGGAATGTGCGCGCGCTCTCGGAGCTGGATTCCGGAATCGAGACCATTCAGATCGACGACGGCTACGAGCAAAGCGTGGGGGACTGGCTCGAGCCCGGAAGCGGCTTCCCCGAGGGCATCGCCCCGCTCGCCCGCGAGATCCGAGAAGCGGGCTTCCGCGCCGGGCTGTGGCTCGCGCCTCTCCTCGTCTCGCGCGTCTCGCGCGTCGCGCGGAGTCATCCGGACTGGCTGCTGCGGCGTCGCGATGGACGACCTCGCGTCGCCCTGTTCAATCCCGCGTGGAAGGGATACGTCGCCTTCGCCCTCGACCCAACGCATCCGGAGGTGCAGGGCTGGCTCGCCGAGCTGGGGCGCACAGTGCGGAGTTTCGGCTTCGACTACTTGAAGCTCGACTTCCTCTATGCCGGGGCCTTCCGCGGGAGCCGCTACGACGCGCAGGCGCCCTCGGCCGCCGCGTACCGGCGCGGGATCGAGGCGATCCGGGGGGGAGCGGGCGAGGACGCGTTTTTCCTGGGGTGCGGTGCACCGCTGGGCCCGTCGATCGGTCTCTTCGACGCCATGCGGATCGGACCCGACGTCGCCCCGCGCTGGCGATCCCGCCTCGCGGACGCCGTCTACGGGATTCGCGCAGCGCCCTCCGCGGCAAACAGTATCCGCAACGTGCTAGCGCGCGCCTCCCTGCATCAGAGGCTCTGGCTCAACGACCCCGACTGTGTGCTGCTACGCGACCACAACACCAGGCTCAAGCCGAGGGAGGTTCAGACCCTGGCCGGTGTAATCGCCCTCTCGGGAGGACTGGTGGTCGTCTCGGACGACATGCAGAGCGTGGGCCCGACGCGGCGCCGTCTGCTACGGAGGCTCCTGCCCGCAGTCGGGCGAACCCCGGAACTCGGCGAGCTACGCGATCAGATTCCCGCTGGGCTGCGCGTTCAGTTCCCGGATGGAAGTGTGTGGGTGCTCTGCGTCAACCTAGGCGAGAGGTCCTTCTCACCCCACCTCGACACCGTGGAACTCGGCTTCGATGGGCCAGCTCACCTCTACGACGTGTGGGCCGAGCGGGGGCTGGGAACCTGCGCGGGGGAGCTCCCCCTGGGAAGCGTGCCGGCGCACGGATGCCGGCTGCTGCGCCTCTCCCCGGTCGGCTCGCGCGCCCGCGTCGTGGGCTCCAACCTGCATGTCTCGGGCGGCGCGCTGGAGACCACGTGGATCCGTGTGGAGGAGGACGGCTCTGTTAGAGTGAAGCTGCGCCTGCCCGGGACGCGGGAGGGCGGGCTCGTGGTGGCGCCAGGGCCCGACGCAATCGTGCCCGTGCGCGCGGCGTTTCGGGACGAACTCGAGCTCCTCGTCCGGGCTCCCGCCCCGGAACTTGATGAATCGAAAAAGATACCCGATGGATAGGGCGCCCATGTCCAGCACCAACCAGCGCACGGCCCCGGTGAGTGGAACCTGCAAGCGCTGCGGGTGTGAGCTCGGCTACGTGGCGAGTCTCAAGGACGACGTCTGGTACTGCTGTGGCGCGTGCGCGGGGAGCAACCGCTGCAGCTGCGGGTGCAAGCCCGAGCTCGCGCGCCCCAAGAGCTCTGATACCTACGTTCCCACCCGCCGCATGTTCGCCTCTCGCCATCCCGATGGTCTGCGGACGCCGCCCGGAAACAAGAGCCATCTCCGGGCGTTCCCGTTCGCGGATTCCCGCCGGGGCCGCTAGATCGCGCGCGGAAACGCGCCCCCGCGCTCGTCTCCAGAAGCACCGGCGCGCCCGGGTGGCCCGCGAGGATGGCCGCAACGTGATTAAGTATGGATCCCGGACCCGGCCCGTTGGGCCGTGATATCGCTGGAAGCGCCGTGTCTGGAGGGTCTTGGCCACGTAATCTGCGTGTGGGCCACCCCTCATCCCGCCGTAACGGAGCTGTATGCGGGCGATTGAGACGGGCCCAGCCCCGCCGCGCGGTCAGCTGCGCCGCCTTGGCGTATAGTGGGGGTAGGTCGTGAGCCCGAATTCGAAGCGCAACAGAGGGGAGCAGCCGATCCTGGTGGTGAGCAACCGGCTGCCGGTCACCCTGCAGCGGGGCACCTCGGGGCTGGAGCGGCGGCGGTCCACGGGGGGTCTGGTCAGCGCACTCGAGCCGGTGCTCAGCAAGCAGGGCGGAACCTGGGTCGGCTGGCCCGGCATGAAGCTGCGTCCGGGGGAGAGTCTCTCCGAATCCGGCGATCCCTACCAGATGCGCGGGGTGGAGCTCACCGACACCGAGGTGAACCGCTACTACCACGGCTTCTCGAACCGCACCCTCTGGCCCCTCTTTCACTGCTTCCCCGAGCGCACCCGCTTCGATCGACGCGACTGGGAGACCTACGAAGAGGTGAATGCGCGCTTCGCGGAGATCACCGCTGAGGAAAGCGAGGAGACCGGCCTGATTTGGGTGCACGATTACCAGCTCACCCGGACGCCGCTCCACCTGCGCCGCCTCGCCCCGCAGGCGCGCATCGCGTTCTTCCTGCACATTCCGTTTCCGCCCTACGACGTCTTCCGGCTGCTGCCGTGGGCCCGCCAGATCTTGCGCGGACTGCTCGCCGCAGACCTGATTGGTTTCCACGTGAGCGCCTACGCGAGCAATTTCCTGACTTGCGTCGAGCACATCCTGGCGGCGCGCGTCGATTCAGCCTCCGGTCTGGTGGAGCACGGCGAGCGCACCGTTCAAGTGGGGGCGTTCCCGCTGGGCATCGACTTCGAGCTCTACGACTCCCGGGCTCGGCACGCCGGGCCCCAACCCGGCATGCGCGATCAAAAGATCATCCTGGGGGTGGACCGGCTCGATTACACCAAGGGCATCCCCGAGCGGATACGCGCTCTCGAGCGCCTGCTCGAGCTACATCCCGAGCATCGCGAAAAGGTTGTCCTGCTACAGCTCGCGGTGCCGAGCCGCGGCCAGGTCGCCGCCTATCAGGAGCTCAAGCGCGAGATCGACGAGCTCGTGGGAAGGGTCAATGGGCGCTTCGCCACAGCCACGTGGTCTCCGATCCGGTACCTCTACCGGTCCGTGCCTCCTGAACAACTCGCCGCGCTCTACCGCGACGCGCAGGTCGCCCTGGTCACGCCCCTTCGCGACGGCATGAATCTGGTCGCGAAAGAGTTTGCGGCGTGCCAGGTGGACGACCCCGGTGTGCTGATTCTGTCGCGCCTGGCCGGCGCTGCGGAGAGCATGCGCGAAGCCCTCCTGGTCAACCCCTATAGTCTGGACGGCACGGCAGACGCTCTGCATCGGGCGTTGACCATGCAGGAGCCGGAGCGACGCTCTCGCATGGTCGCCCTGCGGGGACGCGAGCGGCGCTACGACCTGAACTTCTGGCTCCGGGGGTTTCTCGAGGCAGCGCGTGAGACGCGGCCCAAGCTCCAACCCGCCACCGATGCCGACTTCGAGACCTGGCTGGGGCGTTTCCTGACGGGCCGTCGCCTGGCCCTCTTCCTCGATTACGACGGAACGGTCACGCCCTTGCGCCGTCACCCCAGCGAGGCGACGCTCAGCACAGAGATGCGGCAGGCGCTCGTGGCCTGTGCCGAGCGCAGGGACACCGACGTAACCATCGTGAGCGGCCGCTCGCTGGCTGACATCACCAAGATCGTGGGCATCTCCGATCTCGCGCACGTCGGCAACCACGGTCTCGAGTTCGAGGGGCCGAAGCTCGAACCCTTCCGACACCCGGACCTTGAGCACTACCGGGAGCGCTTGCGCGACCTGACCACGGTGCTGGAGACGATCTGCATTCCCGGCTCGTGGGTGGAAGAGAAACGCGGATCCCTCACCTTCCACTACCGGGAAGCGGACGAGACGCAGTACGAAAGTCTGGCTCGCGAGGCGCGCACGCTCATACAGAAAGCCGGCTTCCAGGCGCGCGACGCGCACTGCGCCGTAGAGGCTTGCCCGCCGGTGGGTTGGGATAAGGGACACGCCGTATTGCACGTCCTACGCGCGACCTACGGACCCAACTGGTCGGAGCATGTGCGAACCATCTATGTGGGCGACGATGAAACCGATGAAGACGCGTTTCACGTGCTGAGCGGTCTGGGAATCACCTTCCGCATTGCAAATGTCGACGTTCTCACCCGCGCCTCACGCCAGCTCCCCAATGTAGACGCAGTACACGCCCTGCTCAGGTGGCTGGCACGCCGGCGGGCGGGCGGGCGTTAGTCCCAACCCTCGAAGGGGAACGGGATTCGCTGGAGGTCCTGGATGCGCGGCACGCAGACCTCCTCCAGATAACGCCGCATGCATTCAGACGCGGAACCCGCCAAGACGCATGGGCGTCAAGGCGCCTGGTGATCCGTGGCTATCCTGCCCCACGTGCAATGTACACGAGCCTACTCATTGACAAGAGAGACGGCGCTGCAGTCGAATACACGTGGGAGCCCGCTCGCGCAGGCGGGATGCCGTTCAGAGCGGGCAACGCGTGTTCGGAAGCAAGGGGAGGGTTCCAATGGAGCTATCGACGATGGATGGGTTCCTGTTCCTTCTGAGGTGGCTCCACTTCCTGGCCGGAATCACCTGGGTCGGCATTCTCTACTACTTCAATTTCATCCAGACTCCATTCTTCGCAACCGCAGACCCCGCGGTGCGCAGCGGGATGGTGCGCGGGTTGGTCCCGAATGCGCTTTGGTGGTTCCGCTGGGGGGCGATGCTCACCTTCCTCACGGGCTGGATCATCGTCCTGACCAAGGGGCATCAGTTCGGCATCTCGGGTCAGGAGCACTACCTGACACTAATCCTGACCGGTGGCGCCATGGGCACCCTCATGTGGGCCAACGTGTGGTTCGTGATTTGGCCTGCTCAGAAGATCGTGATTGCCTCGGCCGAGCAGGTGGCGGCGGGCGGCGAGGCCATTTCCGACGCTGCCGCACGCGGCCAGCGTGCGGGGTTGGCATCGCGCACCAACACCGTTTTCTCGATTCCCATGCTCTTCTTCATGGGCTCAGCCAGACATTTCCCTGAATTGAAATCCATGGAGCCGAGCTTCGGGCTGTATTGGCTGCTAGCCTTGATCGCGATCGCGCTGGTCGAGATCAACGCCCTGATCGGTCCGGGACTGGCCACGCAGAAGCCCCTGAGTACGGTGTCGGGGACGATTCACGCCGGACTGGTGCTGACGCTGCTTCTCTTCCTTTTCGCATCGATCCTGCTCTAGCCGCTGATCACTGCGAGTGCGCTTCGGCTTCCAGCCCCCCGAGGTACGCCGCCAGGGCCTCGATGTGGGGCTTCAGATAGGGCAGCGGACGCATCCGCCGCGTGGGCCGCTTCGGGGTGTAGCCCGGGGGATACTCTGCCCGCATCACCCGTGCCTCGATGAGCTCGTGAGGGCTTCCCGCCAACGCCGGACCGTCCACGCCGTCGCACCCCGGCTCCGGGTTATGGCAGATCGTGCAGTTGGCAGCATAGATCCGACTCCCCTGCTCTGCGAGGCTCAGCTCCTTCCTCTCCCCACACGCCGCCGCCGCCAAGAGCCCGAGGGCCAGGATCCACGCTCGCCGCAAGACTTCGCTCCTTATCTCCCGCGTTGCCAGCCCATCCCCCTCGCAGGACCGCCGGCCCGGTCCACGCCTACCAGAAAAGCAGCCGCTCGCGCTAGTCCCGCCCGGGTCCGGGGTTGGTAAAGACCCTTCGAGCCTCTAAGCTGCCGGCATGAACCGGCTCGAAGACGGTAGCGAGCTCGCGCTCGACTTCTCCAAGCTGCGTAAGGTCGCCGCCACGGACCAGGACGTCCTTCCGGTCGTGCTCCAGAACGCGGATTCGGGAGACGTACTTTTCGTGGGCTATGCCAACCGGGAGGCGCTGCACGAGACGCTGCAGACGCGCCGCGCGGTGCTCTGGTCGACCTCGCGCAACGAGCTCTGGCGCAAGGGGGATACCTCGGGCGACATCCTCGATCTCGTCGAGATTCGGGTGAACTGCGAGCAGAACTCGCTGCTTTATCGTGTGCGCCCGCGAAGCGGTGTCTGTCACACGAGGACACCCGATGGCCGAACCCGCCCGAACTGCTACTACCGCCGTCTGAAAGATTCGGGGGACGGGCTCGAGCCCGCGTAACACCCGCGCGGATTTCCGGATCGGACGCC
>DAOVBF010000146.1 GCA_030673955.1 Deltaproteobacteria bacterium | reverse complement strand
GGATCCTCGTTCCGCATCGATGCGACCTGGCTGCTCTCGCTGACCCTGCGCAGCGGGGCGCTGGGCCTGATCGCCGTCGCACTGGCACGACCCGTGGGCCTCCTCCCCGAGAATCCGGCGGGCGGCCGCGGCATCGAGCTCGTGATCGCGCTGGACGCATCGGGCAGCATGAAGGCGCTCGACGCAACCCTGGCGGGTCGACGCGTCACCCGTTTGGAACTCGCAAAGCGGGTCGTCGCCGACTTCATCCGCCAGCGCGAGGGCGATCGCATCGGGCTCGTCGTTTTCGGAGAGCACGCCTTCACGCAGTGCCCCTTGACCGTCGATCACCGGCTGGTCCTGGCTGCGTTGGAACGTATCGAGGTGGGCATCGCGGGTGACGCCACCGCACTGGGCGAGGCGATCGGGCTCGGCGTCCGCCGCCTGCGCGTCTCTGGTGGCCCATCGAACACTCGCCATATTCTCCTGCTTCTCACCGACGGCCGACACAACTCCGGAAGGCTCGGGCCCGAGACGGCCGCAGAGATCGCACGCCTCGAGCAGGTGCGCGTCCACACCGTCGGGGTCGGAACCAGTGGAAGCGTTCCGTTCGCGCAGGATCACCCCGGCGAGCCGCTTCGCTTCGAGGAGGTCGATCTCGACCGGGAGACGCTGCAGGCGGTCGCATCGATCAGCCAAGGGCGCTTCTTTCACGCCGAACATCCCGAGGACCTGGCCACGATCGCCGCCGCCATCGATGAGATCGAGGCGCACCCGCACGCTCCGGAGCCGCGTTACCGACGAGCCTCTCTCTCTTCGTTGACACTCCTGGCGGCGCTGTTCCTGCTCCTGCTCGAAGCGGTCACAACGCACGGCGTGCTGCGGAGGCTGCCGTGACGCCCTGGCTCGGAATCGTGATCGCGTTGATCGCCACGCTGGCTGGGGTCGCGGCGTGGCGCAGCCACCGGGAGCTTCTGGCCTGGCTCGGTCGCGACGACCTGGCGGCTCGGCGTAGCGTGCGCGCGGGACTGCTCATCGCGGTGAGCGCGCTGGTCGGGCTCGCCTGGCTCCGCGCGGCAGACGCGCCCCTGCACTTCTCGGGCGGGGGTGTCGACGTGGTGCTGCTCGTCGACGTCTCCAGCAGCATGGACGCCCGAGACACGGCACCCTCGCGGCTCCGTCGCGCGAAGCGGCTTGCGGAGCGTCTGGTCGCACAGGCTCAGGGCTTGCGGTTCGGCCTTGTCGTGTTCGCGGGAGACGCCTTTCCGGCCCTTCCGCTGACGCACGACCGCGACGCCCTCGGGACTTACGTGCGCACACTCGATTCGGAGCTGATCTCTAAGCCCGGCAGTGACCTTGCGCGCGCGTTGAGTGTGGCCTCGGACGTCTTCGACCCCCGCGCGGACCGCTCGCGAGCCCTGATCCTGCTCTCCGACGGCGAACACGCGGGCGGTGATCTGGATGCGGCGCTCCCACGCATGCGAAGGCTCGGCGTTCGCGTGATATCGGTGGGCTTCGGCACATCCGGCGGAGCCCGTGTCCCAACCTCCGGCATGGGGCCCCTGGAAGACGCGCACGGTGACATCGTGGTCTCCCGCCGAAACGACGCACTGCTCGAGCACATCGCGCGCGCAACGGAGGGGATCTACTTTCGCGAGCGGGAAGACGACCCCCAGCCCGCGGCTCTGCTGAGCTCCGCCCAGGCGCGCGCTCGAGCTCCTGAAGCCCCGGCAAGCGCTGTGCTGGACGGCCTCCTCGTTCTGGCGGCAGTTCTGCTGGTGGGCGAGGTCTTCTCCTCGACCCAGCGCGGCCGCTGGGCTCTTTCGCGGCGGCGATCCGCTGTGGGCGCTGCGACGTTTATGCTGGTGCTGCTGACCTGTGGTCCACGCAGCTGGATCGAGGAGGGTGACCGACTGCTCCAGGGGGATCAGGCGGGGCGCGCACTCTCGCTCTATCGCAAAGCAGAACGCGCCTCGGGTTCCACACCCCTCACGAGCATCCGCATCGGAAACGCGTATTACCGCCTGGGTGAGTACCCGAGGGCCACGGCTGCGTACGTCGAGGCGCTGCGCACGCTGGGCCCCGGAGACAACGCGGCGCGTTTTGCAGCGAGCTTCAATCTCGGGAACACACTTCTGGAACGAGATCGTTACCAGGAGGCGCGCGACGCGTTCTGGGCGGCCATGCGCGAAAAGCCCTCGAGCCTCGAAGCCAAGTTCAACTACGAGTGGGCGCTCGAGCGGGTCGAGCCGCCGGTCCTTCCCCCCCTCCCCAGCGCGCGGAAAAGGGAGGCCACGTCGGCGGCAGAAAGCCCTCGGGCGTCGGACTCGAGTGAGGAAGGCCAGCCAGCGCGGGCCTCGGCGCAGACCCGCCCGGCAGGGCTCAGCCCCTCGGAGGCAGCGCGCTGGCTCGAGTCCCTCGAGGAGCCGCTGGGCGAGCCCCTCCGGCGCGAGATCGAGCGGAGTCTCCGGGGCGGGCGGCCCCGCACACCCGAGGGCCAGACCTGGTGACGGCGTGGCTCGCTGCGCTCGCGCTCGTGGTGTGGACCACCGGCCCGGTCCGTGCCGCAGACCCAGCGGGCGAGCTCGAGGTTCGCGTCCTCACCGATGAAGCCGAGGTCGTGCTACATGAGCAGGTGCTCCTGCGCGTCGAGGTAACGCACCCGCTCTGGGCGCGAGTCCGCTGGGAGCCGCCCGTTTTCGAAGGCCTGTGGGCGGAGCGACTCCCTTCCCTAGGTGGCCCCCTGGCCAAGCGTGCCGACGGGCAGGCCGTGCGGACCACGACCTTCCGCCGCGCGCTCTTCCCCACCCGTATCGGCGAGCTCGAGATCGGCCCCTCCCGGCTCCACTACCGCGACCCGAACGGTCAAGCGCACAGTCTCGCAATACAAGGAACACGGATTCGTGTTGGAAAACTGCCGGAGCTCGCAAGGCCCGAGGCTTTCCAGGACGTGGTCGGCCAGCTCGAGATCCAGGCCCTCGTAGGCTCGGATGCGATCGAGCTCGGCGAGAGCCTGCCCGTCACCATCGAGGTCTATGGTACCGCCAACCTTTGGGACGTCGCGCACCCCGACCTGGAACACGCCATGGACGAGGGGTTCGAAGTCTTTCCGGGCCCGCCGCGGCTTATGCTGGGGGAGCAGGGGAACAGGCTGACGGCCCGGCGAACCTTTCGCTTCGACGTCGTGCCGGGCGCGACCGGCCAGTACACCGTTCCCGCGTTCGCGCTGAGCTACTTCGATCCCGACGCACGCCGTTACCGTGTGGCACGCTCCCAGCCCGTGGCCTTTCGCGTCGAGGCACCCGGTACGCTCGCCCGACGTGAGCCCTGGGAGTCCCCGCCGTACACCCCACCCCGGCCAACCACGCCCTGGGTTCCAGTCGGGCTCACCCTGGCGCTGGTCGGGACCCTCTGCGCGTGGGGCCTGGCGCGCTGGTGGCGTCGCGCGCCACGCACCTGGCAGGGACCGACTCCGCCGCCGCCGCGCGCCCTGTACGAGAACGCCTGCGCGGCCATCGGCACGGAGCGCTTTCCCGACCTGCTGGCTCAGGCCGTGAAGGCGCGCATCCACGTGCGTCACCACCTCAATCCCCTGGCGCTCAGCAGCGAGGAGATCGCCGGACGCATCGACGATCGGGAGGCGCTGGAGCTTCTGCGAGCCCTCGACCGGGCACGCTTCGGGAGACGCGGCATGAACCCGGATGAGCTTCTGGCCTCGGCGCGCCGTTACCTGGACCTGTGAGCCAGAGCCTCGCGGGAGCCTGACCCCGGTTACGCCTCCAGATCCTCGGGGCGATTGACGTTGCGCAGGGAGCGCAGCTCCGGATCGAGCTCGCGAAGTACCGCTTCCGGGATCCCGAACGTGTTCACCTCGCGGAGCAGGGATTGCAGCGAAAGCTCGCCCGCCTCGATGCGACGCTCGATCTCGGGCAACAGCCGCGGCCGGTACGCCGCGAGCAGTGGCTCGTGACCGTTGGGTCCGAGCGGGGCGACGATGTCGAAGCCCCCCTGGACCGGAACGAGTGCAAGCAGAGCCAGCACGAAGCGCGGGTTGATCTCGGGTAGATCACAGGCCGCGATCAACACCGCCGAGGTCTCGCAGGCCGAAAGCGCCGCCTGCACGCCCACGATCGGCGCGCGCTCGGAGCGAATGTCCTCGATGCAGGGCAGGTCCAGAGGCGGCTCGGCATCGCGCCGGGTGACGAGCCGCACACGCGACACGCAGCTCGCGAGCACATCCACCACGCGCTTCACCAGGGGGCTCCCGTTCCACTCCACGCGGGCTTTGTCCCGGCCCATGCGGCTCGACGTCCCCCCGACGAGGACGGCGCCTTCGACGTGATCGAGCTTCAAAAGCCGGGGTCCGCTCGCAGGTCTTCGCGACCGAGCAGCTGGACCGGGACCTCCGTCTCCGCCTCCACCCGGGTCGTCTCGGCCGGCACGAT
>DAOVBF010000174.1 GCA_030673955.1 Deltaproteobacteria bacterium | reverse complement strand
ATAGCGGGCGTGGATGAAGAGCGGCTTCTCGGCCCAAACGTCGGAGAGCTGGTTGGGGAACATCTCGTTCACGTCGAGGTTGCGGAACTCCAGGCTCACATCCGTCAGCACCGGGGAGCCGATGCGCTCATAGAACTTGCGTGCGACCTCCTCTCCGGGCTGGTTGAGCAGGACGTACTCGACCTCGCCCCCTCCCTCGCGCGCCATGTTCTCCAGCAGGAAGCGGTTCACCGAGTTGCCCGTGCCGAACGGGAACCAACGCGAGGTCCCGCGGAGCCGCTTGACCAGATCGATCACCTCGAAGTCATTACCGATGTAGCCATCGGTCATGAAGGTGACGATGCGCAGGCGGTTTCCATCCGCCGGCAGCGCGCAGACCCGCTGCACCGCCTCCGCCATCATCGTGCCGCCGTTCGCCTGGAGGGCGTTGATGTAAGCGCGCGCCTGCCGTTTCATCTCCAGGCTGGCCGGCTCGGGTCGGGTGAAGAGCATGTGCGTGGTGCTGCCGAAATCGACGACCTGGAAGGTGTCGTTCGGGTTCATGTGCTCGAGGATCCAGAGCATGGTCTCCTTGGCCTTCGTGAGGGGGAGACCCGATTGCGAGCCCGAGCGATCGATCACGAAGATCAGCTCCTTGGGAGCAGCGGTCTCGGGGGTCACGCGCTTCGGGGGCAGGATCGTGAACGTCACGTAGCCGTCCCGGCTTCCGTCCCGATGGCTGAGAACCCCGCTCCGCACCTCTTCCCCCGCAACCGCATAGCGGAGCACGAAGTCGCGGTTGGGAATCTCGGCCCGCTCGCGTAGCCGCACGTGCGCGCGGTGGGACTCGGCCCTCTGCACTTCGATCTCGTGCAGGCGTGAGTCGAGGCTCAGGATCGGAACGCCCGCATCGACGTCGACTTGAATCGATAGATCATGGCCGGCGCGCGTCCCCTCCGGCGTCACCGGAGGTGTGATGCGAGAGGCATCCGGGACCCGCGTCGTGTCGGGCGCCCAGCCCGTTCCGGTGTGACCCGTGGCGGTCCCGGGAATGAAACGGGGACCCACCACTGTCGGAAAGGAGAACTCGAAGGTACCGGCGACGTATTTGAGAAACTCGACGTACTCGATGGTGATCTCGACCTCCGCCCCCGGCATGAGGTTCGCAACGGACTGCGTGAAGATGTTCGGCCGCTCCTGATCGAGCAGGCTGGCAAGCTGCCCGCGGTCCCGCGCTGCCTCGTAGATTCGCCGCGCCTCTTCGCGTCGCTTGATCTCGCCGCGAATCTCGCGCTCCCCCGTGCGGATCCACATGGCGTCGACCGCTGCGCGCTCCGAGAGCGGGAACGTATAAACGGCTTCGATCGGGTCGGAAAAAGGGTTCTCGAAGATCTGCGTGACGCGAACCCGAGCCACGAAGCCGGAGATCTCCGCCGTGACCGCGGTATGCTCGAGCGGACAGTTGCCGAGAACATTCCCGTCCGCATCGACCACCTCCAGGGCACCCGAGCCGGACTCGGCGGCGTGCGTGTGCCTGGGGACCACGGGGATCCCGATCAGAAGCAGCACGAGCAGTGCAAGGCTTGCCCAGACGTCGGTTTGCAGTGTCTTTTTTTTCATCGTGATCGTCCTTTCCTTCCTGCCGGTGGCAGATGCCTTTTGATCCCTCATCAGGAGGTAGGTCGAGCTCCGGGCCCAAGCTGGATCACGAGATGTAACTGCCTGTTATCTAAAGAGATTTGTGGTCGGCGCGGCGTGCGGTAGCTTCCGGGCGATGGGCGCCCGGCGCGAGGACTGGCTTGCGATCCAGGAGCGGCTCCTGGCGGGCGACCGGTTGGCCTTCCTCAAGCTCAACCGTCTGATCACGGGGATCCTGTGCCAGCTTCGCGCCTACGACTTTCGGGACGAGTGGGATGACCTGCGCCAGGAGGTCCTGCTCTCCGTCGTGAATAACGCGCGCGCGGGACGGCTCCGCGATCCGAAAGCTTTTGTCGGCTATGTCCGGATCATCACACGCAACAAGTTCGTCGATCGACTCAAGCGCCGGCTGCACCACAAGGAGGGAGAAACACTTTCCTGGGACGAGGAGACGGCCCGCGCGGCCGCCCTGCAGATGGAGGCGGAGGGCCGGGATGAGGGGGCGAGGGAAGTCTGGGTGGCTGTACGCGGCTTGCCCGAGGAGGCGCGGAAGCTCATCGAGGGAATCTACGGGGAGGGCAAAACCTACCAGGAGATGTCCGCCGAGACCGGGATCCCCCTGGGCACGATGAAGCGACGCTTGCGGGAAGGACTCAGTCTCCTGCGGCAGCGCTTCGAAGGCGGATATGGGAGGGGCTGATCCAATGCCGGCGCGGGACAGACCTTATTCTGATAGGGCGGGCCGCAAAGGAAGGACCCGCATGACGCAAGCATGAGCTGCCGCAGAACACAGGAAATCGATCTCATGACCTTCCTCTCGGACGCGAGAGGCAAGGAGTTCGCCGCCTTCCGGGAGCACTATCCGAGCTGCGACGAGTGCTCGGCGGAGGTACGGGCCTGGACGGAGCTTCATCTATTGCTCGTGGGCGGACGCCCGGGCACGGAGGCCGCCCACCCTGCGGAGGAGCAGCTGCTCCGCTTCGAAGAGCGTCCGGAGACGCTGCCCGCCGCGGAGCGCCGCGCCATCGAGGCGCACCTCGAGGTCTGTCGCAGCTGCCCGGATGAGCTGCGTGCGCTGCGTGGGTTCGACTTCGCCAGCCTCGGAGCAAGCCCGGCAGCAAAGACACCCGCCTGGCGTCGTTGGCTCGAGACCTTCCCGGAGCAAGCGCGGAGTCTGCTGTGGCATCCGGCCTTCGCCTATGCGCTGGTCTTGATTCTGCTCTACCCCATCGTCGCTCGGGAGTGGCGCGACTCGACCCGGGCCCCGCGGGCGCCGGACATCCCGGTGCTCGAGGAAGGAAGCTTCGAGGAGCCAGAGGCCCGCAAGCGCAGCGCGTTGTCGGACGCAGTCGAGAGAGACTACGCGGCCCCCGAAGCTCACTTCGAGTACCGGACCGCGCCCGCAAGCGAGCCATCACCTCCCCCGCGCGCAGCCATGGACCGCCGGCCTGCGGAGCTCGAGCGGGAGCGGCTGGGAGTTCTTGCCCAGGAGCGGTCTAGCTTGGGAAAGCCGAGCCGGGGGGGCTCGACGGAAGAGGCCGCCGAGGCAAATCTCGCGCTGAAGGAGTCGCAGCCGCGAGCGGGCCGCGTGGCGCCTGCCCCGCTTCGGACGGCAAAGCAGAAGAGAGCCGACGCAGTCGCGGCGCAGCCGGGCCTGGCGTCATTCGGCGCTGCGGAGACGGCGGCGCTCACACTCGAGCAGGAGGGGCTGGCCGAGCTTTACGGGGCCGATGTTCGAGAGGGTCTGCGCTTGCGCCTGCCCGTCTCGAACCTGGCCGCGGAGGGGACTCGAGTCGAGGTGCGCGTGCTGGCTCCCGAGGGGCGGCGTGAGCTCCGGGAACGCTTCCAGCTACGCGCGAACCAAACCTACGTCGAGCTGGACCTGCCCGCGGGCTGGGTCTCTGCGGGCGTCCACAGCATCGAGCTCCGCCTGCTCGACACGAAACGCCAGCTCGAGCCGAGCTTCGAGTCCGCCTTCCGCGTGCGCTAGCTGCCCGTGTGCATCCTAAGGTCCGAGGCCACAGGTGAAGTTGGCGTCACCGTCATCAAAGAGATCACAGTCACGCGAGAGACCGTCGGCGGCGTTGAGAGCCAGGCAGACCTGGCACTCGACCCTGTGGTCAATGTAGTCGAGCAGATTGTCGTTGGGGTCGAAGCCCGGGAAAGCCCTGGCCAGATCGACGCCCTCTGGTTTGACGCATTTCTTGGTGATCGTATCGCCGAGCTTGTCTTCGCAGGCCTTGGCGATCCGACGCTTCGGATCGGGCATGGGGTCGGTGCCGGAACCCAGGCAAGTGTCCTGGAGCTGCAGCGCGCTCTCGACCGCGGCTCCGCCCTTGCCCTTGAGCGCGCCCTTCTTGCAGCTGTTGAACACCTTGAGCTTGGTGTCCTGGCATTTCTGTACCGCCTTGGTGACGTCCAGCTGGCAAATCGTCGTATTCTTATTGTAGAAGGAGAGTTGGATGCCTCGATTCGGATC
>DAOVBF010000143.1 GCA_030673955.1 Deltaproteobacteria bacterium | reverse complement strand
CGGCTCTGGCCGCGGCAGATGTCGTGCTCAGCGACGGGGGGGGCCTCATCTACGAGGCGATTGCGCTGGAAAAGGGCGCCATCTGGGTGGAGAGCCCGAGTCCCTCTGGCGAGTTTGGAGTGTCGCGCCGGGAACATCGCTATGCGGACCTGGGTCCGCGCGTCCGCAACGCGGGCGAGCTTGCCGCGGCGTTGCGGTCTGAGCTTTCGGCCACGCCCGCGGCGGCTCGCTTTGCCGCCGCACGGGCGAGCTGTCGCAGCGAGCTTCTGGCCTGTGAAGGCGGCGCGGCGTTTCGCATGGCCGAAGAGATCCGAGTCCGCTTCGGAGTAAGTGCGGCCACCCCTGCCTTGGCCAAGGGTACGAGTGAAGACGAGATCCTCCAGAACGTCGAGGCCCGCGTCGCATTCGGGGATACCAAGGGAGCGCGCGCAGCGCTCGAGGCCCATATCGTGGTGCACCCCAGCTCCAAGGCCTACCGCCTCCTGGCCTCGATCGCTCGGCGCGAAGCGGATATCGAGGCGGCCCGGCGCGCCGTGCAAGGCGCGGAGCCACTGGCCCGAGAGGAGCTGGGCCGTGTGCTGTGTGAGCGTGCCTGCCTCCATGTCGACCTCAACGAGATGGAGGCCGCCCGCGCCGCGTTCGAGGAGGCGCGCAAGCTGGCCCCCGACTTTGCGGATCCCTGGGTGGGCATCGGTTCCCTGATGCTTCACGCCGGGGATGCCGTGACCGCCGAACGCGACTTCCGCGAGGCGCTGGAGCGTGAGAAGTCTGCGCGCGTCTGGTGCGGGCTGGGTCTCGCGCTGGCCACTCAGGGGCGCGGTCGAGAAGCGATCAGTTTCTTCGAGGCGGCCCTGGATCTGGAGGCGGACCGCATCGCCGCGGTCTACGGCCTCGTGCAGGCCGCGTTCCAGAGCGGTGAGCTTGCCGTCGCCGAGCGCCGCGTGGCGGCCTGCGTCGAGCTCCACTCCGGGAATCTCGATCTCGTGTTCACACTCGCGGGTCTGCGCTATCAGCTGGGCGATCACGCTGGAGCCCGCCAGATGATCGAGCGCATCGAGCTCTTCAAGCCCGATTACCCGGGCCTCTCGGAGCTGCGCGCGAAGCTCCACACCTGAGCTTTAGGCGCCTCGCGCTGCCAAGGCGCGTAAAATCGAACCCGTGGAAAGCGTGCGAGTGGATCGCTGGCTCTGTGCAGCGCGCATTTTCAAGTCGCGAACGCAAGCCAGCCAGGCATGTGCAAGCGGACACGTTCGTGTGAACGGAAGCCGAACGAAGGTCCATCACGCTCTGCGCGTCGGGGACGAGGTGCACGTGCAGAAAGAGCGGTCCCTGCGGATCCTCGAGGTCTGTGCGCTGGCCGAGAAACGCCTCTCGCCTCCTCAGGCGCGCGAGCTCTACCTGGACCGTTCGCCTCCTCCTCCCCCGCGTGAGGAGCGGGTCCTGACACGCGAGCGTGGCGCTGGGCGCCCGACCAAGCGGGACCTTCGCAGGTTACGCAAGCTGCGCGGGGGGCGTTGATTCCGTTCTCGGATCCGGGTTGCGGGGATCCCGTCTCCAGCGGGGGTTCGCTCCGTCGGTAGATGGGGCGGGTAGCCTGACATCCAATTCGCTCTCTAACGGTCCATCGGGTCGACCGTTGACCCGGAGGGTCTGGACGTGAAACTCTCCGTCTGATGGGCGACTTGAGGGAGCTGCTCTGGGGGCTCGCCGTCTGCGATCGGACGGCCGCGGAGCTTGCGCGGGAGCTGACGCGGATCCCTAGCTCGATCGTCGAGGTGGAGGCCAAGGCGCAGGCGGCCCGCGAGACGATCGAACAGGAGCGGAAAACCCTCGAAGAGGCCGAGCATACCCGCCGCGTCAAGGAGCGGGAACTCCAGGACTGCGAGGCGAAGCGCGACAAGTTTCAATCGCAGAGCGCGATGGTGAAGACGAACGCCGAGTACACGGCACTCCTCCACGAAGTCGACGGGTTGACGGCGCGGATCTCGCAGGTGGAGGAAGAGATCCTGATCGCCATGGAGACGGCCGACCAGATCTTGGCCCGGATCGAGACCGTGAGGCGGGAGCAGACCCAGATCGAGCAGGACCTTCTGCGCCAGGCCGAGCAGCTGCGCGAGCGCATGGAGGCCGTCAAGGACGAGATCGACGCCAGGACCAAGCAGCGGGAGGAGCTGCTTGCCCGCGTGTCGCCCGAGATCAAGGCGCGTTACGAGCGCATCCACGCCGTCCGGGGCCCCGCCACCGGTCAGATCCAGGGCCAGAGCTGCGCCGCCTGCCATCGGGAGGTTCCCCCCGAGAGGATCAACCGCGTCCTAGCCGGGGAGCTGCAGACCTGTCCCACCTGCCAGCGGATTCTCGTCGTAGGCGAAGCGTGAGCGTCTCGCCCCGGAGGGGCAAGCGCTCCCGTCTCACCGTCTACACGGACGGCGCAGCAAGGGGTAACCCGGGGCCTGCGGGCGCGGGGGTCCACATCGAGGACGAGCACGGTACGCACGTGGCGGAGGCTGGCGAATTCCTGGGGAAAACCACGAACAACGTGGCCGAGTACCGTGCGCTGCTGCTGGGTCTGGCCCGTGCGCGGGAGCTGGGCGCGAGTGAGGTGGAGATCCGGGCGGACTCGGAGCTGGTCATTCGGCAGATGACGGGGGAGTACCGGGTTCGAAATGCCGGATTGCTGGACCTGTACCGTCAGGCGCAGGAGCTCGAACGAGCCTTTCGACGGGTCGAGTACGTGCATATCGCACGTGCAGAAAACTGCCGCGCAGACCGCCTGGCGAACCAGGCGATCGACCTCGAAGGAGAGCTTTCGAGCGCCTCACGCGGCTGAAAAAACTGTAAAATTCTTTTTTATTTCAGGTACTTAGAGGGTTGGCTCGTCGGGCTCTCCTGCGCTGGTCAAGACTTGCGTTTTGCTAGAATCGTGCTCTCTAGCGGGAGTTCGTGAGGCAAAAATGCAGGATCCGGATCGGTATTGGGATTGCCTGGACCAGGCGGTGGAGGCCTCTGGCGGAGGCCGGGTCGAGGAGGCCCTTCAGTGGCTCGATGAGGCCCTGCGGGCCAACCCCCGGGGCACCGAGGCCCATAATGGACGGGGCGAGATTCTCTGGGATAACGGGCGCTACGAGGAAGCCCTGCGGGAGTTCGAGCTGGCCGTGGTGGCGGCCCCGGACTTCAACCCCGCCCAGCTCAACCGCGTCGAGCTCCTGATCGAGGAGTTTCAGGAGTACGAGGACGCCCTGGACCGCTGCGACAACCTCCTGGCCTATCCGCTCGAGCGGGGGGCGGAGGCGGAGGTCTACTACCTCAAGGCCAAGGCGCTCTTCTACCTGGACGACCTCGAGGGGGCGCTCTTCCTGCTGCGGCGCGCGATCCAGGCCCATGGAGAGGTCGGCGTCTACCGTGGTTTCGAGGGCCAGATCTTGTTCGAGATGGGCCGTTTCCGAGAGGCCCGACGCAGCCTCGAGCGCTCCCTGGTCCTGGACCCCGACAGCGGCCACACGGTCTACCACATAGCCCTCGTGCGGGAGCACATGGGCGAGCTCGAGGAGGCGGAGGGGCTCTTTGCCCGTGCGGCCAACGTGGCGCCAGACCTCTACCCGCTGCCGGTGCGGATCGAGCCCGGCGAGTTCGAGGACGCGGCAAACGAAGCCCTCAGCAGCTTGCCCGCGAAGCTCCGCGGCTACATCCAGAACTGCCCGATCCTGATCGAGGATCTGCCGAGTGAGGAGCTGGTCCGAGGCGAGCAGACCTCGCCGCAGCTGCTTGGGATCTTCCAGGGGGTGCCGGCGACCGAGGCGGGCGCCAGCCCCACGATGGGAACCGCCGCGCGCGTCGACACGGACCGGATCGTGCTCTTCAAGCGCAATCTGGAGAAGATCGCGCTCGACCGCGCGAGCTTGATCGAGCAGATCCAGATCACGGTCAAGCACGAGATTGGGCACTATCTAGGCCTGGATGAGGATCAGATCGACCGTCTCGGCCTTGCATAGGTCGAAAGGATCTCGAGCCGCGAGGGCGGGTACGGATTCGCTCGCCCAACGCCTTCGCCAGATTCCCGATGTTGCCGAGGTGCTCGACCGAGAGGTCGACCTCTTCGCCTACGAGTCCGACGCCCTGACGCTACTGCGGGGGCGACCCCGGCTCGTCGTCTTCCCCACCACCACGCAGGCCGTGATCGACGTCGTGCACGCGTGCAACGAGGAGGGTGTCGCCTTTGTCGCCCGCGGAACGGGGACGGGGCTCTCGGGCGGCGCGACACCGGTGGATGGCTGTGCGCTGATCGAATGCTCGCGCATGAACCGCGTGCTCGAGATTGACCCGGTGAATCGCACAGTGAGCGTCCAGCCGGGGGTCATCAACACCCACGTCTCGGCGGCGGTTGCGCCGCTGGGCCTGCTCTACGCGCCCGACCCCTCGAGCCAGACCGCCTGCACCATCGGGGGCAACAT
>DAOVBF010000182.1 GCA_030673955.1 Deltaproteobacteria bacterium | reverse complement strand
AAGGCCAACAATCTGGAGGGCCTCGTGTCGGTCGGGAATGTGCCAGGCTTCGACGGTCAGTTGGGCGACAGCCCGGTCGAGGTCCGTCAGGCCTGCGAGGGTGCGCCTTTCGGAGAGCCTTTCGCCAGGCCGCCCGAGTAGGAGAACGGAGGACTCGCACCCGGCAATAGGCGAAGCTAGAAGATGCGGGGGCCGTCGCGGCTCCGAGCGGGAGGACTCGGAGACGTGGCGGCCTCTTGCTTCAGGTGTAAGCTGAACCCACTGGATTAAGCAGAGGACCATCCATGCAGCGCATTACAGTCTTCCTGCTGACCATCCTCTTGGTATTGGCGTGTGGTAAACCAGATCCACTCATTGGAGCGTGGTCTAACAAGCAGCCAGCTGGCCAGACCACCCTCGTCTTCGAGGAAGACGGAGCTTTCGTGTTAACCGCGCATATGGCAATCGTCGGCACGGGTGTGGTCAGAGGCCTCTGGAAACGGAAAGGGGATCAGCTAGAGCTACGATTCCAAGAGAGGCAGGGATTCCTGACGGGTCTCCAGGCCTTCGACACAGGCGAGCCTGCGATCTTCGAAATCGTAAGCCTGGACGCGTCAAGGCTCGTGTGGAAGGACAGCCGCTCGGGTGCAATCGCGAATTACACCAGGGTAAGTCGAGACGCTCCCTCGTAGGCCGAGCCTGGCCCGCCCGTGGCCTGGGTGACGTTTGGCTTCAGAAGTATCTGGGCCACGCGGATCCGCGCAGCACGAGCCGCTACGTGACCCTCGCAGGCGAGACGCTCGCTGCCGTGGTGGGACTTAGAACGGACAGCAAACGGACAGCAGCCCGAATCGGCCACAAAAGACTAGCAATAACAGCTAGTTATGGAGGCGGCGATCGGATTCGAACCGATGATCAGGGCTTTGCAGGCCCGCGCCTTACCACTTGGCTACGCCGCCGCGTACCCGTACCTATACGCGAGCCCGGGGGTCCCTTCAAGCGGGCGAGAGCCTGGTCGAAACGCCCGGGACGGGCACCCTGCGCCCTCCGACGCGCAGCAGCCAGGCCCCGCCCCGAAGCTCGAGGTTGTCGAGCAGGTGCGCCTGGCCCGCGCTCAGACGTTCTCCTCGTGCGTGCTGCCGTCCGCGCTCTCGACCAGTGCAGCGCGGAAGTCGTAGCGGTGCCAGTAGACGAGCCGGCGCCTCCCCTCGGGAAGGAAGTAGATCCACTTCTCGTTGTAGCGGATGCCGTGCTCCTCGCGCGTGCGCGGATCGTTGACGCTGCCCTCCCGCTCGTCGGGCAAGCCCCAGCGCTCGCGCGCCAGCGAGTGAGTAAGCGTCCCCCGCGTCGCCAGCGCGCTCTCAGCGGTCACATTCGCCACCGATCATGTTGATCATGTCGAAGGTCGGGATGATATCGGCCAGCAGGTCGCCCTTCACCATCTCGCCAAGGGGCTGGGTGTTGATGAAGCTCGGCGGACGGCAGCGTACCTTGTAAGGCTTCCCGCTCCCGTCCGAGACGATGTAGAAGCCGAGCTCCCCGTTCGCCGACTCGATGGCCGCGTAGGCCTCACCAGCGGGGACCTTGATTCCCTCGGTGACGCCCTTGAACTGCTGGATGAGCTCCTCCATGCGGCTGAAGACGCGATCCTTACCCGGCCAGCGGATGTGCGGATCGGCGACGTTGACCGGCTCGCCCCGCGTCTTGCGCAGCACGTCCAGACACTGGAGCACGATGCGGATGCTCTGCTCGATCTCCTCCTCCACCACGAGGAAGCGATCGTAGTTATCGCCGACCAAGCCAATCGGGACGTCGAAGTCGATCTCGTCATAGACCAGGTACGGCTGGGACTTGCGCAGATCGTACGGGATCCCCGCCGCTCGCAAGAGGGGCCCGGTGATCCCGTAGGCGATACAACGCTCCTTGGGAAGCACGCCCGTGTTGCGGAAGCGATCGACGAAGATGCGGTTGGCCGCGATGACCTTGTCGAAGTCCACCATGAGCTCGCGGATGCGCTCCATGGCCTCTGCGCAGCGGTCCTCGAACCCCGGACGAACATCCCACAGCAGCCCTCCGATGCGAATGTAGTTGGAGGTCAAGCGCGCCCCGCAGAGCATCTCCTGCAGGTCCCAGTCGATCTCGCGCGCCTCGACGGCGTAGAGAAAGGGCGTCATCGCCGCGACCTCGAGGCACGCGGCGCCGATCCTCGTCAGATGGTCCCCGATGCGCGAGAGCTCCCCCGCCATGACGCGCGCCCACTGGCAGCGCCGGGGCAGCTCCAGCTCGAGCAGCTTCTCTACGGTCATGCAGTAGCCGAGGTTCGCGAGAATCGCGGAGGCGTAGTTCAGACGGTCGGTGTACGGGATGGCTTGATAGTAGGTGCCGCTCTCGCACTCCTTCTCGAAGCCACGATGCAGATAGCCGACCGCCACGTCCATCCCGACGATCGTCTCGCCATCGAACTCCACCAAGAACTTGACCGTGCCGTGCGTCGCCGGGTGCGAGGGCCCCATATTGAGGATTTGCCGCTCCGTGGGGATCGCTTCCTGGCCCTGGTCACTCGGGATCTTCTTGGCCGGCTCGACCATGGCGAACCTCTCAGTTGCGTGGACCCATGAGGGGCTGACGCTTTTCCTTCGGATAATCCTTGCGCAGCGGGTGGCCGTCGAACTGCTCGTAGAGCAGGATCCGGCGCAGGTCGGGATGGCCCTTGAACCGCACCCCGTAGAGATCCCACGCCTCCCGCTCCATCCAGTTCGCCGCCGGCCACAGCTCCACCACGGAGTCCACCTCGCAGGGATCCTCGGGGACCGGGACCTTCACACGCAGACGATGCCTCAGTCGGCAGGGCTCGGTGCCGCGCAGCTCCACGTCGATGGCAGCCAGGTGGTAGACGACCTCGAAGCGCGGCTCCCGACCCAGGTAGTCCACCGCGGTGAGATCCATCAGGAAGTTGAAGCGCAGCTCCTCGTGGTCACGGAGCGTACGCAGCACCTCCAGGATACGCTCGCGCTCGACCAGGACCGTGGCGTCCCCGACGTAGGCGTGAGAATCGACCACGGCATCGCCCAGGACCGCCTGGACCTTTTCCAACAACGTTTCCATCAGCGGTCGTACTCCCCTCGAATGTAATCCAGACGCCGGCGCAGCTGCGCCTCGTTGCGCAGCAGGTCCTTCTTGTGGAAGAGGGACGGTCCGCGCTCGTAGCTGGCGAGCTCCACATCGCGACTCATCACGATCGCCTCCTCCGGGCACGCCTCCTCGCACAGACCACAGAACATGCAGCGGGACAGGTCGATGTCGAACTCCTCGGGGAAGCGCTCGATCGCGGCATCCGTCTCACCGGGAATGATCGTGATGCAGTCCGTGGGGCACGCGAACTCGCACAGCCCGCAGGCCACGCACTTGGGCTCGCCGTTCTCGAGGGCCACCAGCACGGGGTGTCCGCGGAAGGCATCCGGATAGTCCAGCCGCTCCTCCGGGTACTGAACCACGAAGGTCCGCTTCCTCCCGATGATGTAGCCCCAGAGGTTCCGGAAGAAATGCTGGGCGGTGATGTAGAGCCCGACGAAGATGTTGGGTAGATAGAGGCGCTCGGCCAGGCCCAGCCGCTCGCGGCGGCGGACCCTGACGACCTTTCCCGGCATCCGGAATCTCCTCGCTCTCGTCGGCAAGAAAAGTGCGGTCGGTGCGGCGCGATTATAAGGAAGGCGGGCGACGAAGCAACGTCAGCCGAGGGAGGCGGCCAGCGACTCGGCCCGGTAGGAGCTGCGCACGAGCGGGCCGGAAGCCACCCCGCGGAAGCCGATCCGCCTCGCCTCCTCCTCCCAGGCAGCGAACTCCGCAGGCGTCAGGTAGCGCTCGACCGGGAGGTGGCGGGCGCTCGGCTGCACGTACTGACCGATCGTGAGCAGCTCACAGCCCTGGGCACGGATATCGAGCAACGTCTGGCGGATCTCCTTCTCTTGCTCTCCCAGCCCCAGCATGATCCCGGTC
>DAOVBF010000293.1 GCA_030673955.1 Deltaproteobacteria bacterium | reverse complement strand
TTCGCTAGCGCTCGACTTCCACGCGAATGGCGTCGCCATCGCGCACGCTGCGCAGCAGCGTTGGGTCCCCGAGGGTTCGTCCAACGACGTTCACGCGGGTCACCAGGCGGCACTCGTCTCCTTGTGAGACAGGGGTCGGCCCGAAGGGGATGGCCAGTGACTTTCCCTGGAC
This sequence comes from Deltaproteobacteria bacterium, assembly GCA_030673955.1. Lineage (GTDB taxonomy): Bacteria > Myxococcota_A > UBA9160 > SZUA-336 > SZUA-336 > SMWZ01. The sequence goes on along the minus strand of DAOVBF010000293.1, from coordinate 2,382 downwards.
CCAGTAGCACACCGTACCGGGGTCCACGACCTGGCGGGCGTCGGGCTCGAGCTTTGCATCGACCCCGACCTCGAAGTAGACCTCGTCTCCCCACGTGCTCGCGCTCGACTCGCAGGGGAGGGCGTCGAGTATGGCGCGCGCGGTCGGCGTGTCTTCAAGCTCGGCTTCCAGTGTGACAGAGCCCGCGACGATTCGGATCCGGGTCATGAGCGCTATCCCTCCGTATACCGAGGATAGCCGGGAAGCTCGCTCTCCGCCGCTTCCGGACTGGGCAGAGAAGTCCGAGAGTGTTGTAATGGTCCCTGGTTTTCAGAGGGCGAGGGCGTTATGGGGCGTGTGCTAATCAGCCTGGGACTGTCCCTGCTTATCTGCTTTGCTTTTGAGTCGGTGCGTCTGAACGATTTCGTCGCCTTTGATGACGAGAAGTACGTGACCGAAAACGCGCAGGTGAGGGCCGGACTCACCTGCGAGGCGGTCTCCTGGTCCGTGACAACGACCTACTTCAACAACTGGCACCCGCTCACCTGGCTCTCGCACATGCTGGACGTTGAGCTGTATGGATTGAACGCCGCGGGTCACCATCTCACCAATCTCCTGATCCATCTTCTCAACTCGCTGCTTCTTTTCGGGTTGCTGAAGCGGATGACCGGCCATCTCTGGCCGAGCGCATTCGTGGCGGGGCTTTTCGCCCTGCACCCGTTGCGCGTGGAGGTGGTCGCGTGGGTCTCGGAGCGCAAGGAGCTATTGAGCACATGCTTCGGGCTGCTTTCGATCTGGGCCTATGCCGGGTACGCGAGACGCGGAGGCTTCGCGCGCTACCTGCTGACGGCCCTCTTCCTTGCCTTGGGGCTGATGGCCAAGCCGATGATCGTCACGCTCCCGCTGGTGCTCCTGCTCCTGGACTACTGGCCTCTCGGGCGGGTGCGTGGGGGGGGCTCCGATGAGCTTGTCGGTCCTCAACGGTCAGTTGTCTACCTGTTGCTGGAGAAGATCCCGCTCTTTGCGCTCTCGGCCGCTTCCAGCGTGGTGACGTTCATCGCGCAGCGAGGCTCGATGGAGCCCGCGCTGATGGTACCGATGGAGCTACGGGCTGCGAATGCCGTGGTGTCCTACGTGCGGTACATGGGGCAGGTCATCTGGCCGAGCCAGCTGTCCATTCTCTATACGCATCCGAACCTGCCGGGCGGAACGCCCTGGTCCGCTTGGCAGGTTGCCGGCGCGGGCCTGTTGCTGCTCCTGATTTCGGCGCTGGTGCTGCGGGCACACCGTAAGCGCTACGCGCTCGTAGGGTGGCTCTGGTACCTGTGCACGCTGCTCCCCGTGATCGGCCTGGTTCAGGTGGGCGAGCAGGCCATGGCGGACCGTTACACGTACATTCCGATGATCGGTCTTTGCATCATCGTTGCCTGGGGCGCGAGAGACCTGATGGCGAGCTGGGCGCCGCGCCGCAGGCTGGTCCGCCGGCTGATGTTTGTGAGCGCGTTGGCCGTGCTCGCGGCGTGCATGGCCACCTCGTGGCTGCAGGCCCGCTACTGGCGCGATTCGGCTGCACTCTTCGAGCGTGCCCTGCAGGTGAATCCGACAAATCCCACCGCGCACTACAACCAGGCCGTCGTGCTCGAAGCGCAGGGGAAGCGCGAACAGGCGATCCGCCACTGGAGCGAGGCCTTGCGGCTCAAGCCCGGCTTCGCGAAGGCGCACAATAACCTGGGCGTCATGCTCGTACGCGAGGGCAGACTCGATGAGGCGGTGGGCCACTATCGTCAGGCCCTGCGCATCGACCCCGACTACGTCGACGCGCACTACAACCTGGCCAACGTGCTGGGACACCGGGACGATTTCGATGGGGCGATCCGTCACTATCGTCAGGCGCTGCGCGTCGAGCCCGATCACGCCGAGGCGCGCTTCAATCTAGGCAGCGCGCTGGTATCCCAGGGGAGCTTTGACGAGGCGATCCCCCACTATCAAGAGCTGCTTCGGGTCAAGCCCGACCATGCCAAAGCACGCCGGAACCTGGAAATCCTGCTGAAAAGAAGGAGTGTGCTCGAGGGGACGCGCTGATCCTCTCCCGAAGGCGGTGCGGCGAGGCGAGGACTACACGACGAGGAAGCGGATCTCGGGGCCGGCCTCGATGCTGAGGGAGGTGACGCCGGGGAAGAGCTCGGCGTCCACCGTGTAGGGCATGGCCTTGGCGGTTTGCACCACGACGCGCTTCGGAGAGGCGTGCGCGAGCGAGGCGAGTGCGCTCTCGAGGCCGAGCCGCAGCCCCGGAATCTGGAGGCCCAGATGCCATCCGCCCATGTCGGTGGCTGTCCAGTGGAAGCGGTCCGACTTCTGGCCGGCCGTGATGAAGGGTCCGAAGCCGAGCCCGATATGGCGCAC
>DAOVBF010000094.1 GCA_030673955.1 Deltaproteobacteria bacterium | reverse complement strand
AAGACCTGGCACCCGCTCTGGAAGTTCTCCCCGTTGATCGTGACCGTCTGGCCTCCGATCTCCTCCCCCTGCGTGACGCTCAGGGAAGCGATGGCGGGATCCAGAGGGACGGGCGTCTCTTCATCCTCCTCCGTCGCGCTGTCGACGCTCGAGAGCGCATCGTCCAGCACCAGAATCGCTGGCTCGAGCATCAACGCGCGCGCCAGACCAATACGCTGTCGCTGTCCTCCCGAGAGCGTGATACCCCGCTCTCCGACCGGAGTGTCGAAGCCCTGGGGCAGGTCCTCGATCTCCTCGAGAATGTGAGCGCGGCGTGCGGCCTCACGCACCTCGTCGAAACTCGCCTCAGGCGCACCGAAACGGATGTTCTCCGCAACGCTGGTGGAGAACAGAAAGCCGTCCTGCGGCACCACCGCGATGCTCGAGCGCAGCAGGTGGAGAGGCAAGCGATTGACGTCGACCCCGTCGATGAAGACGCTCCCGTCCGGAACTTCGAGTAGTCGCGGCACCGCGCTGAGAAGCGTGCTCTTGCCCGCCCCCACGGCCCCGACGATGCCGACGGTCTGCCCCGGCTCGACCCGCAGCGAGACACCCCGCAAAGCCGGGCGGGACTCGCGCCCGGGAAAGGCGAAGCTCAGTCCCCTGACCTCGACGGCCCCCTCGATCCGCTCTCGCTCGATCCGGTCATCGCGGTCGCGGATCGAGGGCACGGTATCGAGGATCTCGCTCAAGCGCCCCAGCCCCGCAAGCGCCCGCTGGGTCACGTTGAGGACCCAGCCCATGATGAACGTCGGGAACGTCAGCTGGAACGTGTACATGAAGAAGAGCCACAGGTCCGCCTGTGTCAGCGACCCGCGCAAAACGCGGGGCGCTCCCACGAAGAGCACCAGGAGCTGGCCCAGCGTGGGCAGGAGGGAGACGGTGCTGAACATCCAGGCGTAGATCTGGGCCAGGCCAATCTGCCTCTTATAGAGGCGCTCGTTCTCGACCTCGAAGCGCTCGCGCTCACGCTCCTCCATCACGTAGGACCGCACGACGAGGACCCCCGAGGCGTTCTCCTGCACCTCCGCGGAGAGCTGGCCAAGCTGCTCCTGGATGGCCAGGTTTGCAGCATGGAAGCGTCGTCCGAAGAGCCGCGCGATCCCGATGAAGAGCGGGTACGGCACGATTACCCAAAGAGCCAGGCGCCAGTCGACGGCCAGCATCACACCGATCGCCCCGACATAAAGGATCGGGGTTTGAATGATGTTCAAGAGGCCCATGCCGAGCAGGAGGCGCACGTTGTTGATGTCGTTCACGGCGCGCGACATGAGGTCGCCCGTGCGCTGAGCGGCGAAGTACGATTGCGGCAGACGTTGCAGGTGCGCAAAGAGGTCGTTGCGGAGGTGGAACTCGATTCGTCGAGCCGCGTGAAAGAGCACGCTGCGCGAAGCAAAGCGCAGGCACGCAAAAGCGATCCCGACAGCGATCAGCCAGAAGACAGCCTCCGTGACCTCTTCGAGGGGGAGTCCCGCCTCGATCCGCGCAACAATGGCGCGCACCGAGATCGGCACCAGCTGGAAGAAGATGGCGTAGAGCACGGTCAGGATCGCGCCGAGGACGTAGCGGCCGCGGACCCTCCGCAGGTACGAGATGACACGGGCTGTGGGGGACAAACTAGCTCCGGCGGTGAACGCGGAACGTTACCACATGACCGGCGCTCGCCCCCAGGACCCCTGCGGCGCTTCCACCGTTACAGGCGATCTCGAGCAGACCCGATGAGCCCCGCAGCGCGACAAGCTCCCCCTTGCGTACATCGCTGTAGGTCCGCGCCAGTGTGAAGCACCGCCCTCCGATCTCGACGGTTCCCGCGAGCACCGCACCTGCCTCCAAGGGCAGGTTCGTCACCAGATTCCCGAAGCGGTCGACGTAGATCACGGCGCCCGTCCACTCGTCCCCTTCCAGGCGTGGCTCGGGCCACGGAAGTCTGAGCAACGTATCGGGATCGATCGCCTCGCCGACGTCGTCGAGCCGCCCGCCGCTTGCCAGATGGGCGGCGACGGGGCCGAAGATATCGCGACCGTGGAAGACGGGGCTGGGCTCCTTTCGCCAGAGCTCGTGCCGCGAGATGAGGTGCGTGCGAACGGGAGGGTTGGCGTGGAGCACCGCGGTAAGCACACCGTTGTCGGGAGCGACGTAGAGATGCGGCCCGCACTCGCAGGCAATCGCCCGCCGCTCAGAGCCCACACCCGGATCGACCACCACGAGGTGAACCGTTCCCGTCGGAAAGAAACCGGCCGCCTGGCGCAGCACGTACGCGGCGCTCGCGGTTTCACCGGGGGGGATCTCGTGGGTGACATCGACGATCCGGACCTCGGGAGCCCGCGAGAGGATCGCACCCTTCATGGCGGCCACGTAAGCGTCCCGCAGGCCGAAATCGGTTGTCAGCGTGATCAGCTTCGCGTTCATCGCTCCGGCCGACGCCGATACCAGCGCAGCACGCGCTCGCGGTCGAGATCGAGCAGATAGGCAAGCAGGGCAAGCGTATTACGCATCCAGGTGCGTAGCACACCACTTGCCTCGTAGCGACGCGGGGAGGTTCGCGCCCGCTCCGGCAAGAACACCATTCGTCCGGAAGCACGGATCAGGCGCACGAGATCCAGATCCTCGAAGATCGGCACCAGCGGGATCCCACCCTTCGCATCGAGCACCGCGCGCCTGACGAAGAGCGCCTGGTCGCCGTACGGCAGACCGCCCAGTCGCGTGCGCAGCCACACCCCCAGCTCGAGAAAACGGTAGATGCGGCGTTTCGAAGCGAAGCGCAGTCCGAATGCGCCGCCCGCCACGCCGGGATCCTGGAGCGCTGTCCGCAGCGCGGCAAGCCAGCCCGGATCCAACTGAGTGTCGGCGTGTAGAAAGACGATCACGTCGCCCGAGGCGGCCCTATAACCGACGTCCATCTGCTGTGCACGCCCCGGTGCCGAATGGAGCACACGCTCGGCCCGCAGGGAACGCGCCGTGTTTGCCGTGTCATCGACGGATCCGCCGTCGACGACGATCCGCTCCACACCCTCCGCCTGCGTGCACCCGAGGGCTCGCTCGAGCACGCCCCGCTCGTTGAGCGTGGGAATGACAACGCTGACCGAGACACCCGGGGCGGACACCCCCGAGAGGGTGCGAACCGGGATCGGGTTTGACAACGTCGGGCGTCAATGCGGATCATCGAGCCGAAGGGGCAGGGACGTGACCACGATCCGCTCTGACGTGCTGGTGCTCGGCAGTACCCTGGGCGGGTTGGTGGCCGCCAACTACCTCGCCCGCGCCGGTCTGCGCGTGGTTCTGCTGGAAGAGGAGGTTCAGACCAAGCGCCCCTCCCTGCTGCGCGAACCCTTCCTGCTCTCCGGCCTCGAGTCCGGCGGCCGCATCATGCGGGTGCTGCGCGAGCTCGCGCTCCCCCTAATCGAGCAACGCGAGGTCCGTCGCGAGGAGATCGCGCTGCAGGTCATCCTGTCCGGCGCACGGATCGATGTGGTCCGGGGGCGCCAGGCGCTGGCGCGCGAGCTCGAGGCGCACGACCTCGGGGAGGCGAAGGCGCTCCGCGCCTGGCTCGATGCGGTGGACACGCAGGGCGCGAGGGCGCAGACCGAGCTCTGGGAGGAGCTAAGCAGCGGCCGCCATCGGGTGATCCCGCAGCGGCTCGTGAACCGAGGCTCCGGCAGCGCACGCACCAATTGGGAGCTCCCCCCAATGCCGGGCGGCTTGGGCGCTTTTACATTCGCCCAGCTCGCCGCCCTCTCCGCGCTCGAGCCTGCCAGCCGCGTCCCAGCGCCGGCGCTGCTACTGCAGATGACGCGCGAGGGCGCATTCCGCATGCCGCACGCGGAAACGCCCTTCCTCGACCTCTTCCGTCGGCGCCTGCTGACGCTCTACGGAGAGATTCGCCCGCTGGGCGCCTTCGGCCTGATCTTGGACCGGACGGATGTGGGGCTGCAGCTGCCGAAGGGCCAGCTTTTCGGCCGAGCGCTCGTCCTCGCGGTTCCACGTGAGCCGCTGCGGCGCTTCCTGCTGGAGGCCGCGGGGTCGACCCCCGGGTGGCTCAAGCCCTCGGCCCCGCCCCTCGAGACGCCAAGCCGCATCTTTCGGGCGGAGCGCAAGGCGCTGCCACGGGCCATGGCCTCGCGCGTGATCCGTGCGGATGGCGCCTCGCCCGCGGAGCTGCATTGGCTCGCGCTCAGCCCCGACCCCGTCGACCGGGGTATCGAGTGGCTCGTGGTATCCGGGCCCGGCGCCCGCCACCTCCCGCCGGAAGACCCCCTGGGCGGCCTCGCTCCCTTCTCTGGCTCCGCGATCCTGCCGGCCGACCCGGGGCCCACCCCCCACTGGGACCTGGACTCCACCGGTCTGCGCTTCGTCCAGCCCCGGATCTCCAGCTGGCTCAAGCAGCGGCCCCCGGTGGTGACCGTAGGCCCGGAGCTGGCGCCCGGGCTGGGCTTCGAGGGAGAGGTGCTGTGCGCCCGCCGCGTAGCGCTGCACCTGGCCGAGCGGCTGGGGTCCCGGCGTAGGGTCCGGTAAGCTCCTCGCCGGAGAGGCGGTTTGAGACAGGCCGCCCCATTTGATACCTAGCCCGCTCCGGGAGGGAGATCCCATGGCCCAGGTCTGCAAGCTATGCGGGAAGAGGCCGTCGGTCGGCCACAACATCAGCCACGCCAACAACAAGAGCAAGCGAAGGTTCAACCCGAACCTCCAGCGGGTACGCGCGCGCATCGACGGGACCGTACGTCGCATTCGGGTATGCACCCGCTGTCTCCGCTCCGGGAAGGTGATCAAGGCCGCCTGATTTCCCGTGCCCTCCGCCCGCAAGCACGCGATCTCTAAGCTCGTCCGGCTCCTCGGCTACGCGCGCCCGCACGCGTGGCTGGTGGGGGTGGCGATCGTCTCATCCCTGACCTACGCGGCCGGTGAGACGGGGCGCGCCTATCTGCTCCGCCCGCTCACGGATGACGTGCTCCTCGCGAGCTTCAAGGCCGACTCCCTGGGGGAGGTGCTCGAGTCGGCAGAAGCGGCGAGGCTCGACGCACCGCGGCTCGAAGCGGAGCGTCGGGCCCTCAAAGAGCGCGTCATGAGCAGCGTGCTGCTCATCGCCATGTGGTCGGTCGTGATCGTGCTGGGCATGCCTCTCGCCCGCTTCGTGCGCGACTTCAGCGGCGAGTGGGTGATCAACCGTCTCTTCGTCGACATGCAGGCCCACCTCGGCGGCAAGCTGCTCGAGCTTCCCCTGAGCCACCACCAGCGTGGCGGGCGAGGGGACTTCGTCTCGCGCATGACCAGCGACACGCTCCTCGCCAACCAAGCCCAGTCGCTCATCTTCGGAGGAGCGGTACAGGCCGTCGCGATCGTGATCACCTCGCTCGGGGCAGCGCTCTACCTCTGCTGGCAGCTCACGCTGGTCTCCCTCGCAATAGCGCCCCCCATCGCCGTCGTGTTCCAGGTCTTCGGGCAGCGCATCCGCAAGTCGAGCCGCGCACGTCAGGAGCAGATTGCCGAGGTGATGCAGCGCTTGATTCAGATGCTCTCCGGCATCAAGGTGATCAAGGCGTTCGATGCCGAATCCCGCGAGCGGGAGGCCTTCCGGGAGGAAGTCAAGCGTTACTTCCGGCGCGCGATGCGGGTGATTCGCAACCGGGTCTACTCGCGTA
>DAOVBF010000201.1 GCA_030673955.1 Deltaproteobacteria bacterium | reverse complement strand
GCGCTGCGCCTTATGCTTCGGACTCCTGGTGTGTGCCGTCGGTCTGGCGCTTCGTGGGGCTCAGGCCGAAGAGGGGCTCGAGCATACGACCCAGCGCGGCCCCGTCACGGCCAGCGTGCGCCTGGAGCCGTCGGAGCCGGTGATCGGCGATGTGCTCGAGCTGACGCTCACGGTGGTGGCGGAGCCCGAAGTCGAGATCCTGATGCCGGCATTCGGCGAGGCGCTCGAGCGCTATGCCATCGTGGAGTTTGTGCCGGAGGAGGAGATCGACGACGAGGGGCGTAGCCGCGCGGCGCAGCGCTACCAGCTTCAGCCCGTGCGCTCCGGGCCGCAGAGCATTCCCCCGATTCTGGTCGAGTTCGTGGACCGCCGGGCGGGGCAGACGCCTGCGCCCGAGGGACAAGACGCGTACGAGCTCTTGACCGAGCGGCTCGATTTCGAGGTGGCATCGGTTCTTCCGGAGGGCGCGCTTCCGGCCCTGCGACCCGCGCTGGGCGAGCTCGCCAAACGGGAGCCACCGGCTGCGCCGCGCTGGCCGTGGGTGCTTGGGATGGGGGTTGCGCTGGCGGCCGCGGCGCCGTTTCTCGTACGAGCCTGGGTTCGCTGGCGCCGCACGGCTCGACGCCGGAGTGCCTACGAGGTCGCACGTGCACGACTCGATCGGCTGACGGTGCGACCGAGCCCCACGGCTGCGGAGGAGATCGACGCCTTCTTCGTCGAGCTTTCGGACATCGTGCGCCACTACCTGGAGGACCGCTTCGAGCTGCGCTCTCCGGAACTCACCACCGAGGAGTTCCTCGAGCAGATGAGCGATTCTCCAGACCTGACGTTGGAGCATCAGCGGCTGCTGCGCGGTTTCCTACGCCGGGCCGACCTCGTCAAGTTCGCGCAACACGTCCCCAGCAAGGAAGACATCCAGGACTCGGTCGGGGCGGCCGAGCGTTTCCTCGACGAGACACGCGAGAACGCGCCACTCATCGACGAGCCGGAATCCGCGTTGCGCGCACGGGAGGCCGCCGGTGCCTGAGGCCGGTCCGAGGGAGATCGCCGATGCTTGATTGGGAGCTACGCGATCCGCTCTTCCTGCTAGCGGCCCTGCTGGCTCCGCTCGTCTACTGGCTCGCGCGTCGTCTCCCGGGAGCGGTCACGTACTCGAGTCTGGAGCTCGTCGATCGCGCGCCGCGCTCGCTGCGTGCGCGTCTGGCTTTCCTGCCCGCACTCGGGCTGGGTCTGGCGGCAGCGGTCCTTGCCGTCGCACTTGCCGGACCCCGCACGGGAGACGCGACGACCCAGGCTTCTCGCGAGGGGATCGCGATCGCGATGGTGGTGGATCACTCCGGCTCCATGCAGGCGCGCGATTTCGTAGAGGGCGACGTCAGCGTCGACCGGCTGCAGGCGGTGAAGCAGGTATTCCGCGAGTTCGTACGGGGCTCCGAGCATGGGCCCGGGCGCAGTGAAGATCTCATCGGGCTCGTTGCCTTCGCACGTTACGCGGATGGACTCTGTCCACTCACACGCGACCACGGTAACCTGCTGGCGATCCTCGACCAGCTCGAGATCGTCACCGAGCGCTCGGAGGACGGCACCGCAATCGGCGAGGGTCTGGCCCTTGCCGTGGAACGGCTGCGTCGGAATCCCGCGAAGTCCAAGGTCGCGATCCTGCTCACCGATGGTGTGAACAACGCCGGCAACGTCGATCCGCTCCAGGCGGCGGAGCTTGCCCGGGGCTTTGAGATCAAGGTCTACACGATCGGCGCCGGGCGCACCGGCTATGCGCCGGTCCCGGTGAGCGGACCCGGCGGGCGAACCCTCCTGCAGCGGGCCTATGTGGAGATCGATGAGGACACGTTGCGGGCGATCGCTGAGAAGACCGGCGGCCGCTACTTCCACGCGACCGACGCCGCGGGCCTGGCAGAGGTCGTCCGCGAGATCGACCAGCTGGAGCGCAGCGAGATCACGGAGGTCCGCTACCTCCAGTACACCGAACACTACGCGAGCTTGGTGGGGGTCGCCCTGGCTCTGATCGGACTCTCTGCGCTCGCGGGCAGCACATTCCTGCGGAGGCTCCCGTGAGCGATTTTCGCTTTGCGGAGCCACAGTGGGTGCATGCGCTGTGGGTGCTCATTGCATTTGTGGTTCTGCTTTTCTGGCTCGACCGCCGTGGCGGAGCTGCGCTCGAGCGCCTGATGTCGTCGCGCTTGCAGCTACGCCTGGTGCAGCGACCCTCCGTCGCGAACCGGCGTCTGAGTCTGCTCCTCCTCGGATTCGCCGGGTTTTTTCTCATCCTGGCTCTGATGCGGCCGCAATGGGGGCTGCACTACGTCTCCACGCCGCGGGTCGGCGCAGAGATCATGATCTGCCTCGACGTCTCGAAGTCCATGCTCGCGGAGGACGTCGCGCCCAATCGGCTCGAGCGGGCGAAGGCGGAGATCCGCGACCTGCTTCACTATCTCGACGGCGATCACGTCGGGCTCATCGCCTTTGCCGGACGTGCGAGCGTGCTCGCCCCCCTCACGCCCGACTTCGGGTTCCTGCGTCTCGTGCTGGACGGTGTGGGTGTGCGCAGCGTGACGCGCGGCGGAACCCGACTCGAGGAGCCGATTCGCAAGGCGGTTGCGGGCTTTGGGCCGGCGGGCGATGTCTCGCGGGCGATATTGCTGATCACCGATGGGGAGGACCACGATTCCTTTCCGCTGGACGCCGCGAAGGCCGCAGCTGAGGTGGGCATTCGGATCATCCCGATCGGATTCGGCGATGAGGCAGGGAGCGAGGTGATTATCACCGATCCCGAGACGGGCGCGCGCACACGTTTACGCGACTCGAGCGGGAGTATCGTGCGCAGTCGTCTGGATGGCGGAACGCTGCGTGAGATCGCCCTCGTTACGGGTGGTGCGTACATCCCCGCCGGCACGGGTGCTCTCGATCTCGCGTCAATCTACCGAACCCACATCGCACGGCTCACGCGCGGTTTGCTCACGGGTCGGGGCAAGGCCGTCCGGCAGGAGGGGTACCAGTGGGCTGTCCTGCTCGGGCTGGTCTCGCTCGTGTTGAGCGTAGGTGTGGCGCGCCGGGGGCGCCGTAGCGTACCCCTATTAGAGAGGGAGCTCGGGCGCAAGGCCGCGGCCTTTCTTGCGCTGGGCGTCCTGGTCGCGTCGACCCAGGCCGGAGCGCAAACCCCCGAGCCCGGCGTCGAGCCCGCGCAGGCGACGGAGCAGAGTGCACCGCTCGCCCCCGCTGGGGAGCCAGAGCAAGAACCCCCCGAAGACCCGCGCCAGATCTATAACCGCGGCCTGGCGGCGTTCGATGAGGACCATCTGGAAGATGGAGAGGCGAAGCTTCGGGCCGCGCGGTTCGCCGCGGCTGACGACGCGGAGCTCCGCTACCGCGCGACCTACAACCTCGGCTATTACGCAGTCAAGCGCGCTGACGAGCTGGTCGAGAGCGAGCCTGAGCAGGCGTTGCGACGACTCTACGCTGCGGCCGATTGGTTCCGGGAGGCGGTGAGGTTGCGACCCGAGGCGGAAGATCCTCGACACAACCTCGATGTCGTGCTCAAGCGCGCGCTCGTGCTCGCGGACGCTCTCGCACAGCGCGATCCTTCGGATTGGGCCGCGGCGCTCGAAGCCCTGGCCTCGGAGCAGCGCGCCCTGGTCGGGGATCTGCGGGGCACCATGGAGAAGATCGGGCCGGACGAGGGTCCGGACGCGGTCGAGGAGCTGCGCCGCGAGTT
>DAOVBF010000205.1 GCA_030673955.1 Deltaproteobacteria bacterium | reverse complement strand
GGCCACAGTCAGGTGTCGGAGCGGCTGGCGCACGCGGATCTTGTGGGCTCGGCGTAGCCCCAGCGCGCTCGAGCAGACATCGCGGACGCGGTCCATGCTGGCTACCAGCTCGGGATCGGCCGGAAGGCTCTCGACCTCGGGCCACTCGCCGAGGTGAACGCTCGTCTCCCCGGTCAAGCCCCGGTAGATCTCCTCGCTGATCAGCGGGAGCAGGGGGCTCGCCACACGCAGCAGGGTCACGAATACGCTGTACAGCGTGTCGTAGGCATCCTGCTGCTCCTGACCCCTTTCGTGCTTCCAGAAGCGGTCGCGGCTGCGCCGGATGTACCAGTTGTTGAGTGCGTCGATGAACGCCATGATTCGTGCGCAGGCCGCGGGGAGATCGTAGGCGTCCATGTGCTCGTTCACGCCGCTCACGAGCTCGCGCGTCTTGGCCAGGATGTAGCGGTCCAGAACGGGCCGCGCGTCCGTGCGGAACGAGGCCTCGATGTTCTCCGAGTTAGCGTACAGGCAGAAGAAGTAATAGGCGTTCCAGATCGGGTTGAGCACCAGCCGCACCACATCACGGATCGCATGTCCTTCCCGATCGATTTGCAGATCGTTGCCTCTGAGGATGGGCGAGGAGACGAGGAACCAGCGCAGCGCGTCGGCCCCGTAGCTGGCGAAGATCTCCTCGGGGCTGGGGTAATTACTGAGGCGCTTGCTCAGCTTCTGTCCGCTCTCGTCGAGAACCACACCGTGGCAGATACAGGTCCGGAAGGGCGGGCGATCAAAGAGCGCCGTTGCGAGCACCATCAGCGTGTAGAACCAACCGCGGGTCTGGGCCAGGTACTCCGTGATGAAATCGGCCGGAAAGTGTTTCTCGAACCACTCGCGGTGCTCAAACGGGTAGTGCACCTGGGCGAAGGGCATCGAGCCCGATTCGAACCAACAGTCGAGAACGTCCGGGACCCGTCGCATCTGGCTCTGACCGCTGGGATCGTCGGGGTTGGCGCGAACGAGCTGGTCAATCGTGGGTCGGTGCAGGTCCTGGAGTCGCACACCGAAGTCGCGCTCCAGCTCGTCGAGGCTGCCGTAAACGTCGATGCGTGGGTACTCGGGGTCGTCGCTCTTCCAGACCGGGATCGGTGAGCCCCAGAAGCGGTTGCGGCTGATGCACCAGTCGCGAGCTCCCTCCAGCCAGCGCCCGAAAAGTCCGTCGCGGATGTGGTTGGGGATCCAGTCGATCTGCTGGTTCAGCTCCACCATACGGTCTCGGAACTGTGTCACACGGACGAACCAGGAGCTCAGCGCCTTGTAGATCAGCGGCGTATCCGTGCGCCAGCAATGTGGATAGTTGTGCGAATACATCTCGTGCTTGACGAGCAGGCCGCGCTCCTTCAGCTCGCGGATGATCGGCTGGTTGGCATCGAAGACGTGCTGACCTGCGAAGGGTGGTACCTCCGAGGTAAAGCGGCCGGTCTCGTCTACGGGACACACGACGGGGAGCCCAGCGGCCTCGCAAGCCTCCATGTCCTCCTCGCCGAAGCCGGGCGCCAGGTGCACGATCCCGGTTCCCTCCTCGGTGTCCACAAAGTCCGCCGCAAGAACCGTGAAGCAGTCCCGCAGCCCCTCGAAGAAAGGAAAAAGCGGCCGGTAGCGCCGGCCCACGAGGGCCTCAGCCTTGAGGCTTCCCACCCGCCGCCCGTCCGCGAGCAGCCACTCGTACTTGTCGACGGTGGCCTCACCCAGGATCACGCGCCGGTCGTTCAGCTCGAAAACCGCGTAGTCAATCTCGGGTCCGACGGCGAGGGCCAGGTTCGAAGCCAGCGTCCACGGCGTCGTCGTCCAGACCAGCAGGTCGGTGGGGAGCTCCTCACCGGGGACGCGCTCGAGCTCGAAGCGCAACGAGACGGCGGGGTCCTGGCGCACGCGGTAGGAGTTGTCGAGGCGGGTTTCGAAGTTCGAGAGCGGCGTCTCGGCGGCCCAGGAGTAGGGCATGACCCGGTAGCCCTGGTAGACGAGCCCCTTGTCCCAGAGCTGCTTGAAAGCCCACAGCACGCTCTCCATGTAGGCGAGGTCCATGGTCTTGTAATCGTTCTGGAAGTCGACCCAGCGCGCCTGCCGCGTGACGTACTCTTGCCACTCTCTCGTGTAACGCAGAACCGAACGCCGGCACTGATCGTTGAAGCTCTCGATGCCGTACTCGATGATCTTGGAGCGTCCCGAGACCCCGAGCTCTTTCTCGGCCTCCATCTCGGCGGGTAGGCCGTGACAATCCCAGCCGAAACGCCGTTCCACGCGTCGGCCGCGCAGCGTCTGATAGCGGGGGATGATGTCCTTGACGTAGCCGGTCAGCAGGTGGCCGTAGTGGGGAAGACCGTTCGCAAACGGTGGGCCGTCGTAGAAGACATACTCGTTCGCTCCGTCCTCGCCGACCGGCCGCTGCTCCACGGAGGTGCGGAAGATCTGCTCGCGCTCCCAGAACTCGAGGATCGCCCGCTCGGTCGCCGGGAAATCGGGTTGCGGGGCGACGTCGGGGTAGGGCTTGCGCGACTTGGGCTCGCTCATCCGCGGCCTCCTTGAATGGAGTCGCAGATGCTATCGACCCGCATGCGACCGCACAATTCCGTTGGGTGCCTCTTGCATGGCTTGGGGGAGCGATGAACTCGAGGCTGCTGCCGTCCGGAGCGCGGACGCAGATCCGCTGGGCCTGGGGGATTCGTGTCCGGGCATCCGCATGCCCTTCGACTCGAAGGCGTCGCGCAGCTCGACGTCGGCGTCGAGCGCGTGGGTGGTGTGGGTCGTTGGGGTGACGAGTTCGGACGCCGTAGCGCCTGGGTGGGCGCTGGCGGGAGGAAAGGCGAGCGGGCTCTCGGCTCGTCTCCGGCGCGCACTTGTCGGGGCCTCCTGGGTCTGATACAAACCGACCAGTCAGTCAGTTTACTCTTGCGGGAGGTGGAGCATGGTCCGACGAGCTTCGCGGGCCTCGGCCGGGGAGCGCCGGCTCGAGATCCTGGCCGCGGCCCAGGAGTGCTTTGCCGAGGCCGGCTACCACGAGACGCGCGTCGACGAGATCGCCCGGCGGGCAGGCCTCTCCAAGGGCGCGATCTACTGGCACTTCGACGGGAAGCGCGAGATCTTCCTTGCCCTCTTCGAGCGTTATCTGGACGCGTTCTCGGCGTGCCGGGACGTGGCACGGGACAGCCCGACGGCCGAGCTCGGCCTGCGCAAGGTCTTCGACGCGGTCCTGCGCTCTCTGCCGCAGACCCGGCCCATGCTCAAGCTCACGCTCGAGTACCTGGCCCGAGCAGGTCGAGACGAAGAACTGCGGGTTCGCTTCGGTCGTCTGTACGGGCTGCTCGGCGAAGTCATGGCCGAGCAGATTCAGCGTGGGGTCGCGGACGGCCGCTTCCGAGCGGTGGACGTCGATAGCACGGCGAGCGCGCTCGTGGCCGTGATGGACGGACTGCTGTTCCAGAAACTGGTTCGGCGCGGCTTCAACCTGGAGCAAGCCTGCCGGGAGGCCTCGAAGCTCTTTATCCGGGGGCTCGAGGCCGCATGAGGGCCCGGGGCGTGCTGCGCGCGACCTCGCTCTTGGCGGCTCGCGTGGCCGGATAGGTCTTGCGCCGCCGCCGCTGCCAGGGCCGTAAGCGCCTCAGCGGGCGGAAAAAGGCGCTTTTTCCGGGCGGCTTGGCAGCCTTTTTTTGG
>DAOVBF010000064.1 GCA_030673955.1 Deltaproteobacteria bacterium | reverse complement strand
GCGCCGCGTTGAGGGCGCGCGTGGTGCTGGTCTCGGGCGGTCTGGGGCCGACGCGCGACGACATCACCACGGAGGTCGCCGCGCGCACTTTTGGCCGGCGTCTGCTGCGGGACCCGGTGGTGCTCGAGGAGATTCGCAGCTTCTTCCAATCCCTCGGGCGCGAGATGTCCGAGAACAACACCAAGCAGGCGGATTTTCCAGAGGGTGCGGAGGTCCTTCGCAACCCGCTCGGGACCGCGCCCGGCTTCATGCTCGAGGCAGACGGCGCCCTGCTCTTCTTCACGCCGGGGGTTCCCCGCGAACTCCAACGCATGACGGACGAGGAGATCCTGCCGCGCATCCAGTCTCGTCTGAGCCGCGGCCAGGTGGTGAGAGCCGTGGTGCTGCGCAGCTTCGGCCTGGGCGAGTCCACGCTCGATCGGGAGCTCAAGGACGTCAGTCAGGGCGACCCGGGCATCACGCTCGGCTTTCGCACGCAGTTCCCGGATAACCTGGTGCGCGTGCTGGTGCGAGCCTCGAGCGAGGCCGAGGCGGAGCGGAAGCTGCGAGGGGCGGTGGAGAAGATCCGCACACGGCTGGTCGATCTCGTGCTGGGCGAGGACGAGCGGCCCCTCGAAGAGATCGTGGGCGAGCTGCTCCGTGAGAAGCGCCTCACCCTGGCCGTGGCGGAGTCGTGCACCGGGGGACTTCTGGCGAGCCGGCTCTGCGATGTCCCGGGAAGCTCCGCCTACCTGATCCAGGCCGTCGTGGCTTACGCTGACGAGGCGAAGGTTCGGGAGCTCGGTGTCTCGGCCGAGGACCTCGAGCTGTGCGGAGCGGTCTCGGAGCCCGTGGCCCGCCAGATGGCGGAGGGCGTGCGCCGTCGTGCGGGCGCGGATCTCGGCGTGGCCACCACCGGCATCGCCGGCCCCAGCGGGGGAACCGCGGAAAAGCCCGTGGGCACCTTGTGGCTCGCGCTTGCCGATGCGGACGGGACGCACGTCCAGCGCTACCAGCTCATGCGGGACCGCGCCCGCAACAAGCTGCTTGCCAGCCAGCTGGCGCTCGACTGGATTCGACGCCGGCTGCTGGGGCTCGAGTTCGGCGAGAAGACCTTTCCGCGTCTGGGCGGTCCACGGCAGAGGGGCGCATGAGCGGCGATGCGCTGCGCAGCTTTCTCGCCGCGGATCTTTCTCCGCAGGCCCTCGCCCAGGCCGTCCAGGTGATCGAGCGTCTGCGCAGGGAGGTGCCCCAGGGCGTGCGCTGGGTCCCCGAGGAGAACCTGCACCTGACGCTCAAGTTCCTCGGTGGCGTCGAGCCCGATCGCATCTCCAGGCTGGTCACGGCGGCGAGCGCGAAGCTCGAGGGTCTGGCCCCGTTCGAGGTCGCGCTGGGGGGTCTCGGCGCGTTTCCGAACGCGAGGCGTGCACGGGTAATCTGGCTCGGCGTGTGCGCCGGCGGCGCACAGCTCGCCCGCCTGGCACGCAAGCTGGATGCGGCGGCGGCCCGGATCGGTGTGGAGCGCGAGCGGCGGCCGTATCGGACCCACCTTACGCTGGGGCGCTTGCGGCAGCCCGCCCCGGTCGCGCTCAGCGGGGTCCCGTGTCCCGATGGGCTGCCCTTTTCGGTCGAGGAAGTCGTACTCTATGAGAGCCGGCTCTCCTCCGCCGGAGCTCAATACATACCCCTGGCCCGCCTTCCCCTGCGAACGGCGGATGCTCGAGAAACCAACCTCGCCCCGGAGATGTAGGAGAAAACAGCATGGCGCGAGAGCAGACGGATCCCAAGAAGGCCAAGAGTCAAGCCGTCCAGATGGCGGTGGCGTCGATCGAGAAGCATTTTGGCAAGGGCTCCATCATGGTGATGGGCTCGGATGCGGTCGACAGGGAGGTCCCGATCATTCCGACGGGCTCACCGTCGCTCGACATCGCGCTCGGAATAGGCGGACTGCCGCGCGGCCGGGTGACCGAGATCTACGGGCCCGAGGCGTCCGGCAAGACGACCCTCTCGCTACACGCGATTGCGGAGTGCCAGAAGCAGGGGGGGGTCGCCGCGTTCATCGATGCCGAACACGCCATGGACGTGGCCTATGCCGCCAAGCTCGGGGTGAACCCGGACGAGCTGCTCGTCTCCCAGCCCGATACGGGGGAGCAGGCGCTCGAGATTGCGGACATGCTGGTGCGCTCGGGCGCCATCGATCTCGTGGTCATCGACTCCGTGGCGGCGCTCGTCCCCCGGGTGGAGATCGAGGGGGAGATGGGCGATCAGCACATAGGTCTACAGGCCCGGCTCATGAGCCAGGCCCTGCGGAAGCTCGCCGGGAATCTCGCCCGGTCCAATACCGCAATGGTCTTCATCAACCAGGTGCGGATGAAGATCGGCGTCATGTTCGGGAACCCCGAGACCACCTCCGGCGGAAACGCACTCAAGTTCTACTCCTCCGTGCGGCTCGACGTGCGCCGCATCGGTCAGATCAAGGATGGCACGGACACAACGGGCAGCCGGGTCCGCGTGAAGGTGGTGAAAAACAAGTGCGCACCGCCGTTTCGTCAGACGGAGTTCGACATCATGTTCAACGAGGGGATCTCCCGTACGGGAGATGTCCTGGATCTGGCGGCGGCGGCTGGGCTGCTCGAGAAGAGCGGAACGTGGTACAGCTTCGAGGGCACACGGATCGGGCAGGGTCGGGAGAATGCCAAGCGCTTCATGAAAGACCATCCGGAGGTTTTGGAGCGCCTCTGCGAACTCGTCTATGCGCACGCCGGGATAAAGCGGAAGGTGCCGGTCGCGGACCGGCAGGAGGATATGGGCCAGGAAACAGCCTAGGCAATCGCTCGGCGACGACGTCGGGAAATGCTCAAGAATTCAAGAGGTTGAGTCGATCCAGCCGCAGGTTCCGTCGGTTCCGGCCGGCGAGCGGTGGCGGATATGAAACTCAATGACATTCTCAGGCCCGCCGTCAAGGGAAACGCCTCAGATATTCACCTCAAAGCCGGCCTGCCCCCCCTGTTTCGTGTCGACGGCGCACTCGTACCCCTCAAGAACACCAAGCGGGTGACGGCCGAAGAGGTCGAGCGGGTTCTCCAGGCCATCATGACCCCCACCCAGCAGAGCCACTTCGAGCAATACCACGAGGTGGACCTTGCGTACTCCATCGCCGGAGTGGGTCGCTTCCGCGTCAACGCCTTCAGACAACGGGGCACGATCGGGATCGTATTCCGGGTGATTCCATTCGGCGTGAAGACCCTGGAGCAGCTCACGCTCCCCAAGATCCTG
Source organism: Deltaproteobacteria bacterium (assembly GCA_030673955.1). Taxonomy (GTDB): domain Bacteria; phylum Myxococcota_A; class UBA9160; order SZUA-336; family SZUA-336; genus SMWZ01. Next base: position 3,989 of record DAOVBF010000064.1, on the reverse strand, counting down.
GAGCGAATCGCCATGGAGCCGCGGGGCCTGATCCTCGTGACGGGAACGACCGGATCGGGCAAGTCGACGACACTCGCGGCGATGATCGACCACATCAATACGCACAGGACCTGCCACATCATGACGATCGAGGACCCGATCGAGTTCTTGATCCGCGACAAGCGCTCGGTCGTCAACCAACGCGAGATCGGCGTCGACACCACGGGCTTTGCGCCCGCGCTACGTGCCGCGCTGCGACAGGATCCCGATGTCATCCTGGTCGGTGAGATGCGCGACTTCGAGACCATCGAGACGGCGATGACGGCGGCCGAGACCGGCCACCTGGTGATGTCCACGCTCCACACCATTGACGCCGCGGAGACCATCACCCGCATCGTCTCCGTCTTTCCGCCCCATCAGCAAGCCCAGATCAGGCTCCAGCTCGCGAGCATCATCTCGGGGATCGTCAGCCAGCGCCTGGTCCCGCGCGCGGACGGGAAGGGCCGGGTCCCGGCCCTCGAGATCATGGTCTCGACCGCCCGTATACGGGAGTGCATCGCGGACAAGGACCGCAACAAGGAGATCCCGGACGCGATCGCCAAAGGCCACACGACGTACGGGATGCAGACCTTCGACCAATCGCTGATGGCGCTCCTCAAGCGGGGCCTCGTGAGCTACGAGGACTGCCTCCGGTTCGTCTCGAACCCGGATGACTTCGCGCTGCGCTTCAAGGGCATCTCCGCCACCTCCGACGGCACCTGGGAGGAATTCGAGAAGGAGCCCGGGGAGCGAGAGTCCGGCCTCGTCACCGCGGAAGATCCCAACCTCAAGCTCGAGCGCTTCTGAGCGGTCACCACGGTGGGACCCGGCCCAGGGCGGCCTGGGCCACCCACTCTTCGCTCGCGTTCCGCTCGCTGCGCGCGGCGCTATCGCGCCGCTTGCACCGGCCCGCCCTGGGCAAGGCGCGCACGGGCAAAGCCCGCCGAGTACGCGTTAGAATATGAGCCCTTCCGGCCGATGTGGCCGCTGGTATGCTTTTTTGAGATGACCGGAAGCGAGATCCGAAAGGCCTTCCTGCGCTACTTCGAAGAGCGAGGCCATCGAGTTGTGGCCTCGAGCTCGCTCGTACCCGAGCGGGATCCCACCCTCATGTTCGCGAACGCGGGAATGGTCCAGTTCAAGCGCATCTTCCTGGGTGAGGAGGTACGTGACTACCGCCGCGCCGCCAGTGTTCAGAAGTGCGTGAGGGTTTCGGGCAAGCACAACGATCTCGAGAACGTCGGCCGGACGCCGCGGCACCACACCTTCTTCGAGATGCTCGGTAATTTCTCCTTCGGTGATTACTTCAAGAAGGAGGCCATTGACTACGCCTGGGATCTCCTCACGAACGTATTCGGGATCGAAACGGAGCGTCTGGTCGTCTCCGTATTCCGTGAGGATGACGAGGCCTTCGCGCTCTGGCGCGACGCGGTCGGCCTTCCGGAGAACCGGATCTTCCGCCTCGACGCGAAGGAGAACTTCTGGCAGATGGGGGAGACCGGGCCCTGCGGTCCCTGCTCCGAGATCCACCTGATCGTTGACGACGAGGTCTTCCGCTCGGGCGGCGATCCCTCGGGCGAGGGGTTCTTGGAGATCTGGAACCTGGTCTTCATGCAGTTCGATCAGATCGGCCAGGGCGAGCGGAAGCCGCTCCCAAAGCCTTCGATCGACACCGGGATGGGGCTCGAGCGGCTTGCCGCGATTCTGCAGGGCGCGCGGGACAACTACGACACCGACTTGTTCCAACCTCTGATCCAGGAGGTATCGGAGATCTCCGGGCGGCGCTACGGAGCTGGACCGGACACGGACGTGTCTCTGCGCGTCGTCGCGGATCACGCGCGCAGCTGCGCGTTCTTGATCGGGGACGGCGTGCTGCCCTTGAATGAGGGACGTGGGTACGTACTGCGTCGCGTGCTTCGGCGGGCCGCCCGGCACGGGGTCCTGCTGGGCCTGGAGGAGCCCTTTCTCTATCACGTCGCGGGACGCGTCGTGAAGGAGGTCGGGGATGCCTACCCCGAGCTCGTCGAACGCCGCCCTTTCATCGAGGAGACGATCCGGCGTGAGGAAGAGCGGTTCATGAGGACGCTGGGTCGAGGGCTCGAGCTCTTGGACGAGGAAGTCAGGCGGGTGCGCCAGGAGCGGCGCGAGAGGCTGACGGGCGAGGTCGTGTTCAGGCTCTACGATACGTACGGGTTCCCCGTCGACCTTACGGAGGACATCCTGCAGGGACAGGGGCTGGACTACGAGCGCGATGCGTTCGACACGTGCATGCGCGAGCAGAGCGAGCGCGCGCGCGCCGCCTGGAAGGGATCAGGCGAGAGCGCGCCCGCGGAGGTCTACAATGCCATCGCGGCGCGCATCAAGCCCGTGTTCGTCGGCTACCAGCAGCTCGCGGCGCGGTCGTCGGTTGCGGCGCTGATTCGCGCTGGTGAAGAGGTCTCGGAGGCCTCAGAGGGCGACCGCGTGGAGCTCGTCGTGGAAACCACGCCGTTCTACGCGGAGAGTGGCGGCCAGGTGGGCGACGTCGGTGTGATCGACGGACCCGATGGACGGATGGAGGTGGAGGATACGCGTAAGGCCCTCGATGGCTTGATCGTGCACATGGGTCGGGTCAGCCTCGGCGTGCTCCGCAACGGTGAGGAGGTGAGCCTGCAGGTCGACGCCGAAAAACGCGCGGCGACTGTTCGCAGCCACTCCGGCACACACCTCTTCCACTGGGCGTTGCGCAAGGTGCTCGGTCCCCAGGTGACCCAAGCGGGCTCGCTGGTGGCACCCGACAGGCTGCGCTTCGACTTCACCTACGACAAGCCGCTCACGGACGACGAGATCCAGCGGGTTGAGGATCTCGTTAACGATCTGATCCTCCAAAACATCTCCGGGGCCGTGGAGCAGAAGTCGTACCAGCAGGCCATCGAGAGCGGCGCGACGGCCATCTTCGAGGAGAAATACGCCGATGTCGTCCGCGTCGTGAATTTCGGTCCCTCGATGGAGCTGTGCGGTGGTACACATGCTCGGGCGACGGGGGATATCGGCTGCTTCCGGATCATCTCGCAGTCCGCGATCGGCGCGGGGTTACGGCGCGTCGAAGCGCAGACGGGATTCGGCGCCATCGAGCACGCGCGGCGCGAGGAGCGTATGCTGCACAAGGCCGCCGAGCTGCTGCGGACGGCACCTGCGGAGGTCCCGGAGCGCGTGCGCCGTTTGCTAGAGCGTCAGCGAGAGCTGGAGCGTGAGCTCGAGAGGGTCCGCGCCCAGCTGCGACGGGGCGGAAGCGACGACCCGATGCAGCGGGTCGAGGAGATCGCGGGTCTGCGTGTGGTCGCGGTCGAGATTCCGGATGCGGGCCCCAAGGAGCTGCGCAGCTTGCTCGACGAGCTCAAGGCGCGGATCGGGTCGGGAGTTGTTCTGCTCGCGACGCGTCAGGGGCGCAAGGCGACGCTCGTGCTGGGCGTGACCCAGGACCTCACCTCCGAGTTGAAGGCGGGCGAGCTGATCAAAGAGGTCGCGGTTGTCGTCGGCGGCTCGGGCGGAGGGCGCCCGGATTTCGCGCAGGCCGGGGGGAATCAAGCCGATGCGATTCCCCAGGCGCTCGACCGGCTACGCAGCTTGATTGCGGCGTCTCGAGCCGCTGCTTCCTGAGTCAGATGCCCCGCCGACGGAGCGCCCTTCGAGCCGCCTCATGGCTCGCTCGAGATCAGGGGCTCACAGGATGGGTCCGAGGTGTTGATGCACGACCTCTGGGTCGCGCGCGGCTCCGCTTTTGAAAGCTGCCGGCCCAGCTCCTGGATATGGTTCTCGGCTGCTTCGTCCAGCACCGCTTCGGATCGCTCGTCGAGAACCCGTTCGTAGACCGCCGCGGCCTCGTCGAAACGATTCATCTTGATCAGTGTGTCGCACAGTCGAATCATGGTATGCAGACGCGCCGTGTGCTCAGGGTAGGAGCGCAGCACCTGGCGGAAGCGTCTGGCGGC
>DAOVBF010000266.1 GCA_030673955.1 Deltaproteobacteria bacterium | reverse complement strand
GGCCGCTGCTCGACCGCATGGAGGTGATCCGGCTACCGGGGTACACACCGGAGGAGAAGGAGGTCATCGCGCGCCGTTTCCTGCTGCCCCGTCAGATCGAGGAATGCGGGCTTGCGCAGACCAGGGTCAAGGTGTCGCGTGCCGCGATTCGCGAGGTGATCACGGGCTACACACAGGAGGCGGGGGTTCGTTCGCTCGAGCGGGAGATCGGTCGCATGCTGCGCAAGGTCGCACGGCGCATCGCAGGCGGCGAGATTGACCGCGTATCGATCACGCTTCGCAACCTGCGCGCCCATCTCGGGCCCGCACCGCTGCTCGACGAGGTGATCCCCCGCAAAGAAGAGGTGGGGCTGGCCCGCGGACTGGCGTGGACCGAGACCGGCGGCGAGGTGCTCGTGGTCGAGGCGACCATGGTGCGCGGCCGGGGTCTGCTGCTGACGGGTCAGCTCGGCGAGGTCATGAAGGAGTCCGGTAAGGCGGCCCTCTCCTATGTGCGCTGGCGAGGCGCCGAGCTCGGCCTCGCGGAGCCATTGGCTCGGCACGAGATTCATGTCCACGTTCCGGCGGGTGCTACACCCAAGGACGGTCCCTCAGCGGGTGTGACGATGGCCACGGCGATCGTCTCGCTCTTGACGGGAATTCCGGTCCGATGCGATGTGGCCATGACCGGAGAGATCACGCTCCGCGGTCGGGTGCTTCCCGTGGGCGGCGTCCGGGAAAAGTCGCTTGCGGCGCTGCGGCGGGGCATCTCGCGGGTGATCCTTCCCGAAGCCAATCGCCACGACCTGGAGGAGATTCCACCGGAGCTGGCCCGCAAGATCGAGTTCCACTTCGTGCGCGGCATGGATGAGGTCTTGGCACTAGCGCTGACCGAACCCCTCACACCGGCCCGCCGCGTGCGGAGCGGTTCCTCGCGCGTCCATGCCCAGGGCGTCCGGGCCTTCGGGGACGTTAGTTAAGAAGTTCAGTTCGACTCGTTAGATCACTCGGAGGGCGCAGGCTGGCCTGCCTGGCTGGCCGCCGGGCGTTTCTGAACTTCTTAACCAACGTCCCCCTTCTCCTTTAGCTACGATCTGTCCGTGCCCGGTCTTGACCTTCGAACAATTGGCGAGCTCGGACTGATCGAGGCCTTGCGACGGCGTGCGCGCCAGGCGCGCGGGGTGTGGGTCCGCGGAATCGGGGACGATGCAGCCGTGCTTCGCCCGCGTCCGGGGAGAGACCTGGCGCTGACGACGGACACCCTCGTCGAGGGCATCCACTTTCGCTGGTCCACGACCGACGCGAACTCGTTGGGCCGCAAGGCATTGGCCGTGAACCTCTCGGATCTCGGTGCAATGGGTGCGCGACCGCTCGGCTTCTTGCTCAGCTTGGCCCTGCCTGAAGACGCTTCGCCCGAGGCCATCGACGGAATGCTGCGTGGCTTGCTGGTAGAGGCCAACACGGCACGCTGTCCGCTCGTGGGTGGAGACACCGTCGCCGGGCCCGTCTGGACGCTGAGCATCACTGCGATCGGCGAGGTGCCTAAGGGCGCGGCGCTCGGCCGGAGCGGTGCGCGGCCGGGAGAGCGCCTGCTCGTCACCGGCACGCTCGGGGCGGCCGCGCTCGGACTCTGGCTGCTGGAACGGGGCCAGGGTTCCGTGCAGGGAGCGCGCCGTTTCATACGCCGGCAACTCTGTCCCCGGCCGCCGTACGAGGCCGGCCTGCGGCTCCTGCGGACCCGCTTCGCGAGCGCTGCGATCGATCTCTCGGACGGACTCGCACGGGACCTCGCGCAGCTTCTCCGCGAGAGTGGCCTCGCCGCCGAGGTCCATCTGGATCGTCTGCCCCTCCCTCGCGGCATGCGCGCGCTCTGCCGGCGGTTCGGGCTCGAAGCCGAAGAGCTGGCGCTCCACGGCGGTGAAGACTACGAGCTGCTCTTCTGCGTGCGCGCGGAGGCCCCCTCGGCGGCGGTGTTCACCCGTCGCCTCGGATGTCGCGTCACCGAGCTGGGTGTCCTCCGGGCTGGCCGCGGAGCTCGCTCTCTGCGCGCTGGGTGCCCCGTTCCGGTGGCGCCCTGGGGTTTCGATCACTTCAAGCCTGTCTGCACCTCGGCCGACAAGTAGAAAGCCTCAGGCATTAAACCTACGTCTTGGAAAGGGTTCGTGCGTCTCGAGCTCACCCATAGGGTCGTCCTCGGCCAAGTCTCGGTGGCCCTTGTGGCTGTGGCCCTCTTGAAAGCCACACAGCACTGGGGCCTTTCGGAGTGGGGCACGCTACCCCCCTTAGTGGTGCTCTGCGTCTCGTTGGGCTGGCTGCTCTCGAGGCGGATGAACCGGAACGTCCGCGAACTGCGCATGTGCACCCATCGCATCAGCAAGGGGGACCTCGGCGCGGACGTCAATCCAGATGCCGGGCGGCGCTTCACGGATGAGACGGTCGATCTCGCCCGCTCCATCCACGCCATGCTCGAAGGCCTGCGTGACTTCGTCGAGCACATCCAGCGTACCGCTGAGCAGGTAGCGGGATCCTCCCGCGAGCTTTCGGATGCCTCGGAGGCCGTCAACATGGCGAACCGAGATATCGAGGCCACGATGGAGGTCGTCGCGGACGGTGGTGCGCGGCAGCTGGAAGATCTGAAGCATACCTCGGCCAGCAGCCGTGAGATCGCCGAGGCGATCCGTGCCAACATCGAGGCGGCGCGGGAGGCGTTCAGCTTCGTGGCGGAGGCCGATCAACGTGCCACCTCGGGGGTGGAGATCTCGCGCCGGTCCGTCGAGAAGATGCAGGCGCTCTTCGAGAAGGCGGACCAGGCCGGGCAGCTCATTCTCCGGTTCGATCAGAAGGTTCGCTCGGT
>DAOVBF010000221.1 GCA_030673955.1 Deltaproteobacteria bacterium | reverse complement strand
CGTCCCAATGACACGGTAATATGTATTACCAGCGAAGGCTCCCTGCAGATGTGCATTCAGGAGCTCGTCGTCGCGGTGGAACACAACCTGCCCATCAAAGTGGTTCTGCTCAACAACCAGAACCTCGGAATGGTGCGCCAGTGGCAGGAGTTCTTCTACGACAAACGCTATTCCGAGGTCGACATGTCGAGTGGACCGGACTGGGTCAAGCTGGCCGAGGCGTTCGGCGCAGTGGGTCTGCGCGCGACCCATCCCGATGAGGTGGAGCCGGTCCTGGAGAAGGGCTTGGCGAGTAAGCGCCCGGTCATCATGGAGTTTACCTGCGCCCCGGAGGAGAACTGCTTTCCCATGGTTGCGGCGGGTGCCCCGTCCGCCAAGATGCTCCACACGGGCCCGGATCGAGACTGAGCCGTGGAGCACACGATCAGCGTCCGCGTTCGCAACGAGTTCGGGGTGCTGTCGCGGGTGGCCGGACTATTCTCCGCGCGCGGCTACAACATCGACAGCCTTTGCGTCGCGGAGACCATCGACCCGAAGGTTTCCCAGATCACGCTCGTCACGCGCGGCGATGATGAGACGATCGAGCAGATCATCAAGCAGCTCTATAAGCTGATTGACGTGATCAAGGTGGTGGATCTCCTGGGCGAACCGTATGTGGCGCGAGAGCTCGCGCTCTTCAAGGTCCGCACCCTGCCCGAGTCGCGTGCGGAGGTCATGCGCATCGCGGAGATCTTCCGCGGGAAGATCGTGGACGTGTCGCCGGAATCCTACGCCATCGAGGTTACCGGGAGTACGGACAAGCTCCGTGCACTGGCAGATCTCCTGCGCCCGCTGGGGCTCGAAGATGTCATCCGGACCGGACGGGTCGCCGTCGCGCGCGGCGTATAGAAGCGCGGCAACGTCTGCGACCGATACCCTAAGGCCCGACACGAAGGAGCGTTCACGATGAAGGTTTTCTACGACAAGGATGCAGATCTGGCCCGCCTGGAGGGGCGGACGGTCGCCATCCTCGGTTACGGCAGTCAGGGCCACGCCCATGCCCTCAACCTGCGCGAGAGCGGGGTCGAGGTGGTGGTGGGCGAGCTTCCGGGCTCGCCGCCCTGGAACAAGGCGGAGGCGGAGCGCTTCAAGGTGCTGCCGGCCAACGAGGCCACACGCAGCGGCGACGTCCTGATGATGACGCTGCCGGACGAGATCATGGCCGATGTCTACCGGGAGGAGATCGGGCCGGAGTTGAGAGACGGGAGCTACCTGGCCGTCGCCCATGGGTTCAACCTGCACTTCGGCCAGATCCGCCCACCCGTAGGGGTGAACGTCTTCATGGTGGCACCCAAGGGGCCCGGTCACATCGTGCGCGACCTCTACACGCGAGGACAAGGGGTCCCGGCGCTGGTCGCCGTCGGCCAGGACCCGGCGGGCGACACGCTGGAGGTGGCGCTCGCCTACGCCAGCGGGATCGGAGCCGGACGCTCCGGCATCATCGAGACGACGATCCGGGAGGAGACGGAGACCGACCTGTTCGGGGAGCAGGCGGTGCTGTGTGGGGGACTGACCGCGCTGATGCAAGCGGGCTTCGAGACGCTCGTGGAGGCCGGCTACGCGCCGGAGATGGCCTACTTCGAGTGCATCCACGAGCTGAAGCTGATCATCGACCTGATCTACGAGGGCGGCATCTCGAACATGCGCTACAGCATCTCCAACACCGCCCAGTACGGTGATGTGACGCGCGGGCCGCGCCTGATCGACTCCCGGGTGAAGGCCGAGATGAAGCGGATCCTGGGTGCGGTCCAGTCGGGGGAGTTCGCACGCGAGTGGCTGCTCGAGACGCGCGCCGGGAAGCCCGTCTTCAACGCCCTCACGCGGCAGGGGGAAGAGCATCCGCTGGAGGAGGTCGGGCGCAGGCTCCGGGCGCTCATGCCCTGGCTCGGCGAGCGCAAGCTCGTCGACAAGAGCCGCAACTAGGGGTTCCCCTTGGCGGTACCGCGAGAGCTCCAATCCGCCATCGCGCCGCCCGCCTATCCGCTCTCGGTGGGGCTTGCCCTGGCTGCGCTGCTCGCGCTTTTCCTCGGGCGGCCCTGGCTCGCGGGGCTGGCCTTCGGGCTGGCGCTCGCGAACCTCGCCTTCTTTCGCAACCCGCGGCGCGTGATTCCACCGGGCAAACACCGTGTGGTGTCTGCAGGGGACGGGCGGGTCGTCGAGGTGGCGGTACTGGAGAAACCCGACGACTTCGTGGGTCCGGCCCGGCGCATCGCGGTCTTCCTCTCGGTCTTCAACGTGCATATCAACCGGGTCCCGTTCTCGGGCAAGGTGAGGGCGGTCCGGCGCCGGGGCGGCCGGTTCCTCGCGGCCTTTCGGAGTGGCGCGTCCGAGCGCAATGTTCAGGTCCGGTTGGACATCGAAGGGCTGGACGGGGTTCGCGTGGGTGTGGTCCAGATCGCGGGCCTGATCGCGCGGCGGATTGTCTGCTATTCGAGCGTGGGTGGTACACTGGAGCGCGGTGAGCCGTACGGCCTCATCTGCTACGGCTCGCGTATGGAGGTTTATGTGCCGATCGAGAGCGAGATCTGTGTCGGCCCGGGTGACCGGGTGCGGGGCGGAGAGACCGTCATCGCGGAGGTTCGGTCGTGAGCACCAGAGCGCGTATGAGTGAGCGACGCCGTCGCCGCCGGGCGCGTGCTTCCGACCGGGGGCGCGTGATCTACCTGCTTCCGAACCTGATCACCAGCGCGAGCTTGCTGCTCGGGTTCTGGTCGATCGTCATGTCGATCGAACATCGCTTCGAGCGGGCGGCGCTGTTCATCGTGCTTGCCGGGATCTGCGATATGCTCGATGGATATGTCGCACGCGCGACACGCTCGACGAGTCGCTTCGGGGTCGAGTACGACTCCATCGTCGACATGGTCTCCTTCGGGATCGCACCGGCGCTCCTGGTCTACAACTGGGTGCTCGCCCCCCTGGGCCGCCGTGGCTGGCTGATCGGGGCGCTCTTTGCGCTCTGCGCGGCCCTGCGGCTTGCCCGTTTCAACGCGCAGACGCACGAGAGCAATCGCTACCAGGGAGTGCCCAGTACCATCGCCGGCGGGTTCGTCGCCGCCTCGGTCTGGTTCCTGGCATGGCTCGGTCTCGAGCCGCCTTTCTCCAGGCCCCTGGGCCTCTCGCTCACGATCGGATTTGCCGGGCTGTCGTTGCTCATGGTGAGCTCGCTCCCGTACCCGAGCTGGAAGAGTGTGCGCATCACGGGCCGCCATGCCTATACGACTCTGGTGGCGATCGTGCTGGGCCTGGTGGCCGTCCTCCTGCATCACGAGCCGATGCTCTTTGCGCTCGGTATCATGTTCCTGCTTTCTGGCCCCGTGCTGTGGCTGAGAGATCGGCGCGCGGGCCGCAACGTGGAGTTGGCCGCGGAAAAGCCGACGAGAGAGTCAACGAGCGATGTCGGATAAGTCGGATAAGCGTGTCCTGATATTCGATACCACGTTGCGGGACGGCGAGCAATCGCCGGGC